>JBCECW010000142.1:0-8081 GCA_039207785.1 Pseudomonas sp.
TGCAACGCAACGCCATCCGCGATGACTTGAATAGCTACTTGCAGGAGATGGGTGAGGTCACTGCAAGCAATATCCAGAACTGGCTCTCCGGGCGCATCGTGCTGGTGGAGAGCACGGCGCAATCGATTGCCGGCAACAACCAGGCCGAGGCAGTGACCAAACTGCTGGAGCAGAAAGCGCAAACCTCGACCTTCGATTTCACCTACCTGGGCAGCGCCGATGGCAGCTTTATCATGCGCCCCAGCAGCGAAATGCCGGCCGGCTACGACCCGCGTACCCGCCCCTGGTACAAGGACGCCATGGCCGCCGGCACCACCACCCTCACCGAACCCTATGTAGATGCCGCCACCGGCGCGCTGATCATCACCATTGCCACCCCGGCGCAATCGGCCGGCGTGGTGGGCGGCGACCTGAGCCTGACGGCGCTGGTAAAAATCATCAACTCGCTGGATTTCGGCGGCATGGGCTATGCGTTCCTGATCAGTGCCGATGGCAAGATCCTGGTGCATCCGAACAAAGACCTGGTGATGAAAAACCTCAAGGACGTGTACCCCAACAACACGCCGAGCATCAGCAGCGCCATCAGCGAAAACGAACTCAACGGCGAAGACCGCATCCTTACCTTCGCGCCGGTAAACGGCCTGCCCTCGGTGAAGTGGTACGTCGGTCTGTCGGTGGATAAAGGCAAGGCCTTTGCCATGCTGACCAAGTTCCGCACCTCGGCCCTGGTAGTAACGGTGATTGCCGTGGTCGGCATTCTCCTGCTGCTGGGCATGCTGATTCGCGTGCTGATGCAGCCGCTGCACGTAATGGCCGGTGCCATGCGCAATATCGCCCAGGGCGAAGGCGACCTGACCAAGCGCCTGGCCGTGCAATCGAACGACGAGTTCGGCGACCTGGCCTCCTCGTTCAACCAGTTTGTCGAACGTATCCACAGTTCGATCCGCGAAGTGTCCTCGGCCACCGCCCAGGTCAACGAGGTGGCCAAGCTGGTGGTCAATGCCTCCAACTCGTCGATGGTCAACTCCGACGAACAGGCCAACCGCACCAATAGCGTGGCAGCAGCCATCAACCAGCTGGGAGCGGCGGCGCAGGAAATCGCCCGCAATGCCGCCGATGCCTCCGCCCAGGCCTCCGATGCCAAGGTGCAGGCCGAAGACGGTCGCCAGGTGGTGGAAAAAACCATCCATGCCATGAACGAGCTTTCCAACAAGATCCGCACCTCGTGCGGCAATATCGAAACGCTCAATGGCAAGACGGTCGACATTGGCCAGATTCTCGAAGTGATCAAAAGCATTTCCCAGCAGACCAACCTGCTCGCCCTCAACGCGGCCATCGAGGCGGCGCGGGCCGGTGAGGCCGGGCGTGGGTTTGCCGTGGTGGCCGACGAGGTGCGTAACCTGGCGCATCGCACCCAGGAGTCGGCGCAGGAAATCCAGAAAATGATCGAGGAGCTGCAAGTGGGCTCGCGCGAATCGGTCACCACCATGACCGAGAGCCAGCGTTACAGCGAAGAAAGCGTGGAAATCGCCAACCAGGCTGGCGAACGCCTGGGCAGCGTGACCCAGCGTATTGGCGAAATCGACGGCATGAACCAATCGGTCGCCACCGCCACGGAAGAACAGACCTCGGTGGTGGAGTCGCTGAATATGGATATCAGCGAGATCAATATGCTCAACCAGGAAGGGGTGGAAAACCTGCAGGCAACCTTGCGTGCGTGCGGCGATCTGGAGCAGCAGGCCACACGCCTCAAGCACCTGGTGGATAGCTTCAGAATATGAGGTCCCGTAGGGTGTGCCGGTCCGCGTTCGGTCCGCGCACCGTTGCGTTCGCCGTGCAATCGCTCGGTGCGCAGAGCACACCCTACGCAAACACCAATAGACCCACCTCCATCGTGTTCCTATCATTACGCTGTGCGGCCGCCTGGGCCGCCTGTTGCCGGTGGGGGACCGACACCAATGAATCGCAATGAACTGCGCAAGGCCGACATCAACCTGATGGTGGTGTTCGAAACCCTGATGCAAGAGCGCAATGTCACCCGCGCAGCGGAAAAACTGTTCCTTGGCCAACCCACCATCAGCGCCGCGCTCAATCGCTTGCGCGCGATGTTCAACGACCCGCTGTTTATTCGTGTGGGCCGGCGCATGGAGCCCACCGCCCGCGCCGAAGAACTGATCCAGCATCTGTCGCCGGCGCTGGATGCGATGTCGGTGGCCTTGAGCCTGACCCACGACTTCGACCCCGCCACCAGCACCATGACCTTTCGTATCGGCCTGTCCGATGACGTGGAGTTCGGCCTGCTGCCACCTTTGCTGCGCACCCTGCGCCAGGAAGCGCCCAAGGTGGTGTTTGTGGTGCAACACGTGGACTACTGGCGCATCCCGGATTTGCTCGCCAGCGGTGAAATTACCGTGGGCATCAGCCAGACCCGTGGCCTGCCGGCCAACGCCAAGCGCAAATTGTTGCGCCATATCCACCCACGGCTGATACGCGCCGATGCCTCGGACGCCCCGCTGACCCTGGACGAATACTGTGCACGTCCCCATGTGCTGGTGTCGCCGACGGCCAATGTCAGCGGCGTGGTGGATGAATGGCTGCAAGACCTGGGGCGCAAACGCAATGTGGTGCTGTCGGTGCCCAACTTCAGCGCCCTGCCGGCGTTGCTGGCTGGCACCGACTTGCTCTCCAGCCTGCCGGACTATGCGGCCAACGCCATGGCGGCGTCGGGGCAACTGTTTGTTGAACCCATGCCCTTCCCCACCCCGACCCTGGATTTGGCCATGGTGTGGCTAAGCATCATGGACACCGACCCGGCCGAGCGCTGGCTGCGCTCGCGCCTGGAAGCGTGCATGGGGGATAGAAGCGGGATGCGCCTGTAACGACTCAGGACGCGGGCGGCGTTGGCTCGGGATGCAGTTCCTGCCAAAGCTCGGCCGCCTGGTCGAACTCGGTGCCGGTTTGTTCATCCATGGCATCCGGGTCGTAGCGGCTCAGGCAGCCCTCGCCGAGGGTGGGGGGCGCTTTGGATGTGGCGCGGTCCAGCGGGTCATCATCACGCATGACGCTTACCTCGTTTGCCGGGCAATTGCTTGGTGCACGGAGCGCACCCTACGAGAACAAACACCGGGCCCGTAGGGTGCGCAACGCGCACGAGCGATCAATCAAATACCACCGTCTTGTTGTTGTGCACCAACACGCGGTCTTCCAAGTGATAGCGCAGGCCACGCGACAGCACCATTTTTTCCACGTCCTTGCCCAGGCGCACCAGCTCTTCGATGCTGTCGCGGTGGCTGATGCGCACCACGTCCTGCTCAATGATCGGGCCGGCGTCGAGTTCTTCGGTGACGTAGTGGGAGGTGGCGCCGATCAGTTTGACCCCGCGCAGCGACGCCTGGTGATACGGCTTGGCGCCGACAAACGACGGCAGGAAGCTGTGGTGGATATTGATCACGCGCTGGGCGAATTCCTCGCACAGCTCTGGCGGCAGGATTTGCATATAGCGCGCCAGCACCACCACATCGGCACCGGCTTCACGCACCAGGCGAGTGACCTCGGCAAAGGCTGGCGCCTTGTCCTGCGGGTTGACCGGTACATGGTGGAACGGAATGCCATGCCACTCGACCATGCTGCGCAGGTCATTGTGGTTGGAAATCACACACGGGATCTCGCAATCCAGTTCATCGCTGTGCCAGCGGTGCAGCAGGTCGGCCAGGCAGTGGGACTCGCGGCTGGCCATCAGCACTACGCGTTTTTTCTGCTCGGAGTCGGTAATGCGCCATTCCATGGAAAACTCCTTGGCAATGGGTGCAAACGCCTGGCGGAAACCGTCGATATCAAAAGGCAGGGAGTCGGCACGAATTTCGTGGCGCATAAAGAACCAGCCGTTCTGGTTATCCGAATGATGGCTCGCTTCAGTGATCCAGCCGTTATAGGTCGCCAGAAAGTTACTGACCTTGGCAACGATACCGACGCCGTCGGGGCAGGCAATTACCAAGCGAAAAGTGCGCATGCTTCGAACTCCAGAAACTCACAAAGGCGGCCATTCTAGCGACAGCGTGGGAAAAGTTCAGCAGCCGCGCGCAGGCGCCGGGCGCGGGCCGGGGCAAAGCCCTGCTTAGTGCAAGGTTTTAAGTTCGGCAACGGCATTATTAGCGATGCACAAAGTTAATTATTCGCCGGCCCAGGCTGTAACAGGATGAAACGTGCAATAGTCTTGAAACTAATTCGGCTAAAACTATTCAAACATGTTTACTTGCATAAAGTGCCTGACTATTATCACCAACACTATCCCCGACCTCAGACTCAAGGTGTCGCTCATGTCCCTGATCAATGAATATCGCGCTACAGAAGAAGCCATCAAAGAACTGCAAGAGCGCCTGAAAAACCTCTCGCAAGATGACAAGCTGAAGAAAGAACTGGAATTCGAAGGCAAACTGCGCACCCTGATGGGCGAATACCAGAAGTCGCTGCGTGACATCATTGCCATGCTCGACCCGGAAGCCAAATCCAGCAAAGCCCCTCGCGCCGCTAAAGCCACTGGCAGCAAGCGCGCTCGTAAAGTTAAGCAATACAAGAACCCGAACACCGGTGAAGTGATCGAAACCAAAGGTGGCAATCACAAAACCCTGAAAGAGTGGAAAGCCAAGTGGGGCGCAGCCGCCGTTGAAGGCTGGGCTACCCTGCTCGACTGATCGGCAAACCGGAATATCCGGTTTCGCGACACCTGAAAACGCCGGCAATGCCGGCGTTTTTTATTGCCTGTTGTTTATTACCCGCCGCCTATTACCGGTTACTGCAACGCATAACGCGCGCGCAATGCCGCCGCGTAATCGCGCCACTGCTGCAGCACGCCCTGCTGCGCCGCACTGGCACCGGCCCAGGCCTGCTGCAGCGCGGCGTCGAAGTCTGCCAGGGTATTAGGCGCGCCCCATTCTCGCGCACTCAAACGTTGTTGACAGAATAAATGCCACTGCTGTTGTTCGGCAGCCGACAGCGTATGCGGGAAGTTGCGTGCGCGGTAACGGAATAATAATTCCGGCAGACGTGCATCATCGAACGGCCATTGCTCCTGGGCCAAACGTTGTGGATCAGCCGTACGAACTTGCTCACACAAACGCCGATCTCGATCACCAATAAAGCCGTCATATAACTGCTGTTCGGGATCTTCGCTGGGGGTGAATTCTTCCGCGCCATACAGGCTTTGCAGTTTTGCCTGCCAAGTTTCCTGGCTGGCTGTAAGCAACGCCGTGCGACGTTCAATTTCTGCCATATCCAGTTGTAACCGCTGTTTATCTTCTGCACGCAGCACGCCCATGGGCGCCACCACCGGGCAGCGATTGATATGCAAGAGTTTCAATGGCACCGGGAGTTGGCCCTCGGCCAATTGCTCGCGCCGGGTGTAAAGCAATGCCCGCAAGTTATCGCCATCAAGATCCAACAGCGGTGCCGGGTCTTGTTGCAAGTCGCAGACAATCAGCGCATTGCGATTACGCGGATGCCAGGCCAGCGGCAACACCACGGCCAGATAATTACGTGCCGCCGAGAACCGCCCGGATATATGCACCAGCGGCTGCAACAAACGAACTTGGTCGAGCACCTTGTGTTTGCTGCGCAGTTGATAGAGGTAGTCGTAGAGTTTCGGCTGTTGCGTGCGCAGCAACTTGGCCAGGCCGATAGTGGCGCGCACATCGGATAACGCATCGTGGGCCTGGCCATGGTCGATGCCATTGGCCACGGTCAGCCGCTCCAGCTTGAGGCTGACGCGGCCCTCCTCTTGCGGCCAGATAATGCCGTCGGGGCGCAAGGCATAGGCGGTGCGCATCACGTCGATCAGGTCCCAGCGGCTATTGCCGCCCTGCCATTCGCGGGCATAGGGGTCGAAGAAATTGCGGTAGAGGCTGTAGCGCGTCACTTCATCGTCAAAACGCAGGCTGTTGTAGCCGGCGGTGCAGGTGGCCGGCTGCGCCAGTTGCGCATGCACGCGGGTCATGAAATCGGCTTCATCCAGCCCCTGGCTGGCCAGGCGCTCCGGGGTAATGCCGGTGATCAGGCAGGCCATCGGGTGCGGCAGGATATCGTCGCTGGGCCGGCAGTAGAGGTTGACTGGCTCGCCGATCTCATTAAGCGCTTCATCGGTGCGAATGCCGGCCACTTGCAGCGGCCGGTCACTGCGCGGGTCGATGCCGGTGGTTTCATAGTCGTACCAGAAGATGCTTGCGCTCACGGCGGTTCCTTATATAGCAGGCGTCATTGAAAGCCGGCGGCAGTCTAGCACCGGGCCATTGGCTGGCTCACGTCCAGCGGCACGTGCCACCACGCCGAAGAATGCCGCCCTCCTCGTATGATCTGCCGCACCGCCCCAGGATTCGGGCTTGTTCGGCGCCCATTGGCTCGCTAGGATGCCGCCATTCGGAGCAATTACGCACAAGGACGTAAGCATGACCGACACGCTCGCCCCCAATCCCTACGCGGCCCCCGCCAGCAATCCGCAAGCCCTTGCCGAGGCGGCCGATGTGCCCAGCCTGGAAGAAGCCCTGAGCCGTCGCTACAACTTCGGTATCGGCGCCCTGCTGGCCGATGCCTGGCGCCACACCAAGGGCAGCAAAGGCATCATCATCGGCGGCTTCGTGGTGTATTACGCCGCGTTGTTTGCCGTGATGAATATCCTCGACATCGTCCTGGCCATCTTTGGCTTCGCCGGCTTGGCGGGTGTAGGCCTGTTCGGTGTGCCCGAAGGCACCTCGCTGTACCTCGGTGCGATGGCCGCTTTGCTTGTTGGGTCGCTGCTGGTGTGTTTCCTGGCCACGGCCATAGCCTATCCATTTCTGGCCGGGATCAATATGGTCGGTATTCGGGCCGCCGCCGGGCAGCCGGTGCGTTTTGGCGAAGTGTTCAGCCACTTCGGCCGGGCCGAGCAGGTGATCCTTACCGCCTTGCTGATGCTGCCGCTGATCGTCGTCGGCTACCTGCTGCTGGTGCTGCCCGGCATCTACCTGAGCGTGGCCTATGTGCTGGCGATTCCGCTGGTGGTCGAGCGCGGCCTGTCGCCGTGGCAGGCGCTGGAAACCTCGCGCAAAGCCATCACCCAACACTGGTTCAAGGTCTTCGGCCTGCTTCTGCTGCTGGGGCTTGTGCTGGTACTGAGCGTTATTCCGCTGGGCATCGGCCTGCTGTGGACCATCCCGCTGATGGTGGTGGCGATGGGCGTTTTGTATCGCACGATCTTTGGCGTACGTGCGGTGGCAACCCCGTGATGTGAACCCGACCGGACCATTTGCGTGGCCCGGTTGCTTCCCCGCCTGCTGCTCGCTAGCATCGGGCTTTCCTTGACGCAGTGCGCCAATGCCCCCCATTCCCAACGCCGTTATCCAGCCCCCCGTGCCCGCCTCCGGCGCCGTGCTGGATACCCGCTTCCATGTGGAAACCCCCGAAGGTATCGACCTGGTGTTGCGCCCGGCTGGCCTGCTGGTGCGTGCCCTGGCCTTTGCCATCGACCTGGCCATTCGCGGCCTGATCCTGGGCGTTGCGTTCTTTCTGCTGAGCCTGCTCGGCCAGCTCGGCATGGGCCTGGGCGCTATCGTGTTTTTCCTGGTGAACTGGTGGTACATGGTGCTGTTCGAGGTGCTCCGCCAGGGGCGCTCGCCGGGCAAACAGTACATGGGCCTGCGCGTGGTGCATGACGACGGCACGCCGATTGGCTGGGCCGCGTCGCTGACCCGCAACCTGCTGCGGTTTGTCGATGTGCTGCCGTTTGGCTACGCCTTTGGCATCGTCAGCTGCCTGTACAGCCGCACCTTCAAACGCCTGGGCGACCTCGCCGCCGGCAGCCTGGTGGTGTATCGCGACATGCCGTTGAAACGCCCTCCCCTGGTAGCTGCCGAGCCGCTGCGCGCGCCCTTCCCGTTAAGCCTCAATGAACAACGGGCAGTGATGAACTTCAGCGAGCGCCAAGGCGAACTGTCCGCCGCCCGCCGCCAGGAACTGGCGGCCATTCTTGCCGAGCCCTTGCAGGTGCCGGCCGAGCAGGCCGAACAGCAACTCAATGGTATCGCCAGCGGTTTGCTCGGCGCTGACATTGGGGC
>JBCECW010000143.1:0-4327 GCA_039207785.1 Pseudomonas sp.
GCGCAAGCCCGTCACCCAGGCGCAAGTGACCGCCGTGCAGTTCTTCGACCAGGTGATGGGCGCCGACCGCATCACTTTGATCGGCGAAGTGGGCGTGGTGCATGTCGGCGACCTGGAAGGCAAGGGCGGCCTGCGTTATGGCCGCGATGCAGTGTTCGGCGAAGGCCGCCTGTACCCCGATAACAGCCTGTGCCAGACCGTCACCAGCCCCAACACGGCCCGCAACTGCAACGACGATGGCTTTACCACGCCGTGGTCCTGGGGCTACCGCCTGCGGGCGATCTGGGAATACACCAATCTGATTCCCGCCGTAACGCTCAAGCCCAATGTGTCGTGGTCGCACGACGTTGAAGGCTATGCGCCCGAGCCTGGTTTCAACGAAGGCAGCAAGGCCATCAGCCTTGGCCTGGATGCCGAATACCGCAACACCTACACCGCCAGCCTGTCGGTCACCGACTTCTTCGACGGCCGTTACAACACCAACACCGATCGCGACTTTGTGGCGTTCAGCGTTGGCATGTCCTTTTAAGCGGAGAGCAGTATGAAACCTCTGATTCAAGCGATGACCCTGAGCCTGTCCGTACTCGCCACCAGCGTGCTCGCGGCTGCCCCAGACAAGGCCGCCGAACTGGGCAAAAGCCTTACCCCGCTGGGCGCCGAGCGTGCCGGCAACGCCGATGGTTCGATCCCCGAGTGGACCGGCGGCCTGGCCACCAATGCCGGTAGCAAAGACAGCGCCGGTTTTCTCGCCAACCCTTATGCCAGCGAGAAGCCGCTGTTTGTTATCGACAGCAAGAACGTAGGCCAGTACCAGGACAAACTCAGCCCCGGCCAACTGGCGATGTTCAAGCGTTACCCGGATACCTATCGCCTGCCGGTATACCCCAGCCACCGCAGCGTGGCCCTGCCGGACGATATCTACCGCGCCGCGCAGTACAACGCCCAGCACACGCAATTGGTAGACGACGGCAACGGCCTGGCCGATTTCCAGCTGGCCTATCCGTTCCCGATTCCGCAGAACGGCCATGAAGTGATGTGGAACCACACCACCCGTTACCGTGGCGGTAGCGTCAAACGCATGAGTGTGCAGGCCACCCCGGATACCAGCGGCAGCTTTACGCCGGTGAAGTTCGACCTGCAATTCACCTACCGCGACCAGCTCAAGGAATACGACCCGGCCAACCCCGGCAACGTGTTGTTCTACTACAAGGAAGCCATTACCGCGCCGGCACGCCTGGCCGGTAACGTGCTGCTGGTGCACGAGACCATGAACCAGGTCAGCCAGCCGCGTCTGGCGTGGATCTACAACGCTGGCCAGCGCCGTGTACGCCGCGCGCCGCAGGTGGCGTACGACGGTCCATACCCGGCCTCCGAAGGCCTGCGCGTGGGCGATAACTTCGATATGTACAACGGTGCCCAGGATCGCTACGACTGGAAGCTGGTGGGCAAGCGCGAAATGTACGTGCCCTACAACGCCTTCCAGCTGGACTCACCCGCCAGCAAGTACACCGATGTGATCAAGACCGGCCACCTCAACCCCGACCTGACCCGCTACGAGTTGCACCGTGTCTGGCAGGTAGAAGCCACCCTGAAGGCGGGCGCGCGGCATATCTATGCCAAGCGTGTGTACTTCATTGATGAAGACTCCTGGCAGATCGTCCTCAGCGACCACTATGACGCCCGTGGCAGTTTGTGGCGGGTAGGCGAGGGCCATCTGGAACCGTTCTACGACGTCAAGGTGCCATGGCTGGCGGTGGAAGCGCTGTATGACCTGCAGAGCGGCCGCTATATCGCCTCCGGCATGCGCAACGAAGAGAAGAACGCCATCGAGTTTGGTGTGAAAGCGGTGGCTGCCGACTTCACGCCGACCGCCCTGCGTAACGAAGGCGTGCGCTGATCCGAACAGGGGGCGCGCTGCGCACCCTACGGACAGCAAAAACGCTGCTTTTCAGGCGTCGCTGGCGGCGCCTGCTTTTTAACTAACTAACTGTTTCCAAAAGAATTAAATGATTTTTCTGGCGATGTTTTACGCCTGAAAAATAAAAGTGAAAAGTTTTCAAAAATAGCTGAAATTCGCCGAAATCGGTGCCCGCATCGTTTTCAGCGCTCCGGCCAACCCCCGGATATGTACCTAACCAAAACAACAATCGAACCCGTCAGAGGTGCTTGCATGACCGCCCAACAAGACTTCAGCAACAACGCCGCCGCCCACGCGAAACAACTGCGTGCCTACGCCGCCTCGCTGGTGCCCACCCTCAAGGCCCGTGCCGAGGAAACGGCGCGCCTGGGGCGCCTGCCGGCCGAAACCATTGCCGACCTGGAAGCTGGCGGCCTGCTCAGCATGACCACGCCGCGCAAATACGGCGGCAACCCGGTATCGACCCGTACCTACCTGGAAGTGGTGGCCGAGCTTGGTCGCGGCGATGCCTCGGTGGCCTGGGTGACCGCGCTGACCAACGTCAGCACCTGGGGCGCGGCGGCGTTTTTCAGCGAAGCGGCAGCCGATGATATTTTCGCCGGTAGTGAGCCGGCGCGCGCCGTGGGCGTGTTGTCGCCACGCAAGGCCGTGGTGAAGAAAGTGGAGGGCGGTTACCTGATCGAAGACGGCCTGTGGGGCTTCAACTCGGGTATCCACCACGCCAACTGGGACCTGCTGGGTATTCCCCTGGTCAACGCCGACGGCGCCGTGATCGACCAGGGTGCGGCGATGGTGCGCCGCTCGGACGTGACCGTACTCGACGACTGGAATGTGATCGGCATTTCCGGCAGCGGCAGCTCCACCGTAACGATCAAGGACCTGTTCGTACCCGAGCACCGCGTGACCTCGGTGAGCAAGGCCATCAACGGCGACTACCCGTCGCAAACCCACCTGGCCGATGAGCCGCTGTTCCGTGCCGCGTGCATGCCGATGCTGGCGATCATCCTGGTATTCCCGGCCCTCGGCCTGGGCGTTGCCGCGCTGGAAACCTTTCTCGAAGCGCTGCCGCGCCGTGGCATCCAGTACTCTTGGTACAGCAAGCAGGGCGAAGCGCCGGTTACCCACCTGCAAGTGGGCGAGGCTTCGGCCAAGATCGACGCCGCCCGCGCGATTCTGGAAAAACACGCCGATGCCATCGACGCCAGCGCCGCTTCCGGCCACTACATGGACTACCTCGAACGTGCCCGCGTACGCCGCGATGTCGGCTTTGCCGAGAAGCTGCTGTGGGAAGCGGTAGACCTGCTGGCCACCGCGTCCGGTGGTTCGCTGGCGGCCAAGGGCAACCCCTTTACCCGCCTGTGGCAAGACGCCCGCGTGGCCTCGCTGCACGGCATCGTCACGCCCACCACCAACTTTGAAACCTTCGGCCGGTTGCTTTGCGGCAACGACGCCGGCACCCCCTTTATCTGAGTGGTGAGGACTCCCGTATGGCTACGCCAACCGCTGCCGTGGACGGCAAGCAATTCCGCCGGGTGATGGGCAAGTTCGCCACCGGCGTCACGGTGATCACCTTCACCCACGAGGGGCAAACCGTGGGCATGACGGCCAACGCCTTTATGTCGCTGTCCATGGAGCCGCCCATGGTGATGATTGCGGTGCGCACGCAGGCGCGTTTCGCCAGCAGCGTAAAGCAGGGCGATGGCTTTGGTATCGCCTTTCTGCGCGAGGAGCACGAGCACCTCAGCCGGCACTTTGGCGGCCGCCCCGACCCGGAGTTGAACCTGGTGTTTGACGACCACAACGGCACGCCGTTGCTGGCCGATGCCCTGGTGCAACTGGCGGTGCGTACCAACGCCATCCACGTCGGTGGCGACCACCTGATCTACACCGCCGATATCGAGGCGGTGCAGGAGGCGGACGGGCGTCCCTTGGTGTTCTTTTCCGGTGGCTACAAGCAATTGCATGGCCTCGATCCCAGCCACAGCAGGAGCGATTTCGGCTGATCGCCGAGCCACTTTTTTACGAGGACTTTTTCCATGATCAACGTCTGCGACATCGCCTATGTGCGCTATCAGGTCCCCGACCTGGCACAACAGAAAGCCTTTCTGCTGGACTTCGGTATGCGCTTGCATGCGCAGTCCGACAGCACCCTGTATATGGCCGCCCACAAGGGCGGCTACCCGGTGCATATCTCCCACGTCGGGCCGAACGCGGCGCTCGGCGTGGGCTTGATTGCCCAGAGCCTGGAGGACCTGCAACGCGTGGCCTTTGCCCATGGCGCCGAGGTGCGCGCCAACGACGAACTGGGTGCCGGTTGGATCGTTACCCTGCATGACCCGGACGGTTATCGCGTCGACCTGCTGTACGGCGGCGAAGTGGTCGCCGCCGCCGATGTGCGCGAGGCCCTGG
>JBCECW010000143.1:4337-8030 GCA_039207785.1 Pseudomonas sp.
CGGCGCCGATACCCTGAACGGCTCGTCGGCTGCCGACCTGCTGCACGGCGGTGAAGTGGTGGCCGCCAGCGAGGTGCGCGACGCGCTGGCGCTGAACAATGCCAGCAGCCGGGTGCGTACTGGCCGTACCAACCGCGTGCCGGCCAGTGCGTCCCATGTGATGCGCCTTGGCCACCTGGTACTCAAGACCATCGACTTCGACGCCATGATGGCCTTCTACCAGGGCGTGCTGGGCTTCAAGGTGTCCGACAGCTACTACGCCGAAGAGCCGGGCAACATGATTGGCGCCTTTCTGCATTGCGGCCTGGGCGAGCACTACACCGACCACCACACCATCGCCCTGATCCGCCTCGGTAGCACCGAGCGGGCCTTCGACCACAGCGCCTTTGAAGTGCTGGACTGGGACGACCTGGTGCGCGGTAACCAGCACCTGGAAGCCGCAGGCCACACCCACTCCTGGGGCATTGGCCGGCATGTGCAAGGCAGCCAGGTGTTCGACTACTGGCGCGACCCCTTTGGCAACAAGATCGAGCATTGGACCGACGGCGACCTGGTGAACGACGCCACGCCCGTCACCCACGAGGCGTTGACGCCCGACGCCCTGGCGCAGTGGGCACCGCCGCTGTCGCCGGATTTTCTCGCTTGACCGTCGGCTGCCGACCCGGCTCACCGATCTTTTAACGTTCAACACACTAGCCACCGGGCAGCCGCGCACGGCACACGCAGGCGTCGTGAGCCCGGCTTAAGGAGACAACATGAAACTCGCACGCTACAGCTACAACGGCCGTACCGCCCTCGGCAAAGTCGAAGGCGAACACCTGATCGACTTGAGCGAAGTACTGCCGGCAAACGCCGCCGACGTCGCCGCGATTCTCGCCTCGCCCCAACTGCTGCTGGCCGCCCAGCAAGTACAGGCGCACGCCGGCAACCGTCTGCCATTGGCCCAGGTACGCCTGCTGGCGCCGATCACCAACCCGTCGAAATTCATGGCCTTGGGCATGAACTACAAAGACCACGAAGAAGAAGCCCGCCGCGCCGGCGTGCCGATTCCTGCCTCGCAGGTGTGGTTCAGCAAACAGACCTCATGCATCAACGGCCCCTACGACGATGTGCACTTTCCCAAGGTCTGTGAGCGCCTGGACTACGAGGCCGAACTGGGTGTGGTGATCGGCAAGCCGGGGCGCTATATCAACGCCGAACAGGCACTGGAGCATGTGGCCGGCTACTTCGTTACCAACGACGTCAGCGCCCGCGATTGGCAAGCCAAGAGCCCGACCTGGACCCTGGGCAAGTCCTTCGACACCCACGGCCCGATCGGCCCATGGATTACCACTGCCGACGAAGTGGCTGACCCGCAGGCGCTGAACATTCGCCTGAGCGTCAACGGCGAAGTACGGCAGAACTCCTCCACCAGCAAGATGACCTACCAGGTGGCCCAGCAGATCGCCTACCTCAGCCAGGTAATGACCCTCAAGGCCGGCGACATCCTGATCACCGGCACACCGGCCGGTATCGGCCTGGCCATGAACCCGCCGACCTTCCTCGCGGTAGGCGACGTAATCCGCGTGGAAATCGACGGCCTTGGTCATATCGAAAACCGGGTGGTGGCTGACCCGTACTAAGCTGTTTAAGGCCTTGGTGCGCGGAGCGCACCCTACGGTTTTTGGGTAAACCAAGCGTTTTTTGTTTGGCGCGATACCGTAGGGTGCGCTCCGCGCACCAGCGATGCCTGAGGGAAAACATCGCGGCCGAATACCGCCAGCATCAACCGGCCCCCAGGTTGCAATACTGCCCTTTGAAATACAGCAAGGGCTGTGTCGCCAACCCATCTTGGCGGCTCAATGCCTTGACCTCACCAATCACGATCAAGTGATCGCCGGCAGCGTGTTCGGCGTGAATCTCACAGTCCAGCCAATGCAGGCTGCCGGCAATCAGCGGGTTGCCCAGCGGCGAGGCCTGCCATTCAATGCCGTGCCATTTATCCGTGCCTTTGCGCGCGAACTGGTTGGAAATCTGCACCTGTTCGCCAGCCAGGATATTCACGGCAAAGCGCCCCGCCTGGCGAATCCTGGGGTAGCTGGCCGAGCTGGCCATCACGCTGAATGACACCAGTGGCGGGCTGACCGACACGCTGTAGAACGATTGGCAGGTAAAGCCGATCGGCTCGCCGTTCGCGTGGGTGGTAATCACCGTGATTCCGGAGGCGTAGTGCCCGAGCGCTTCGCGAAACTGCAGCGGCTCGATGGCCGTACTGGAATGGGACATGGGGCTTCCTGGATAGGGGCAACGCGCACGGGCTTAGCGCGCGTTCAGCAGTTCCTGGCGAACGATTGCGGCGCCGGCACTCAAGGCATCGAGCTTGCCCCGGGCAACGCGACGCGACAGCGGTGCCATGCCGCAATTGGTGCACGGACAAAGCTTGTCGGCGTCGACAAACTGCAGGGCCTTGCGCAGGGTATTGGCCACTTCCTCGGGGGTTTCGATGGTGTCGCTGGCCACATCAATGGCGCCGACCATCACCTTCTTGCCGCGCACCAGCTCCAGCAGTTCCATGGGCACGCGGGAGTTGTGGCACTCCAGGGAAATGATGTCGATGGCGGAGGCTTGCAGCTTGGGGAAGATGGCCTCGTATTGCCGCCACTCGGTGCCCAGGGTCTTTTTCCAGTCGGTATTGGCCTTGATGCCGTAGCCGTAGCAGATATGCACGGCGGTCTCGCACTTGAGCCCTTCGATGGCGCGCTCCAGTGTGGCGATGCCCCAGTCGTTGACCTCGTCAAAGAACACGTTGAAGGCCGGCTCGTCGAATTGAATGATGTCCACGCCTGCCGCTTCGAGTTCCTTGGCTTCCTGGTTGAGGATCTTGGCAAATTCCCAGGCCAGCTTTTCCCGGCTTTTGTAGTGCGCGTCGTAGAGCGTGTCGATCATGGTCATGGGGCCAGGCAGTGCCCATTTGATCGGTTGGCTGGTTTGCTGGCGCAGAAATTTGGCGTCTTCGACGAACACCGGTTTTTGCCGGCTGACGGCGCCGACCACGGTGGGCACGCTGGCGTCGTAGCGGTCGCGAATGCGCACGGTTTCGCGCTGCTGGAAGTCCACACCTTCGAGGTGCTCGATAAAGGTGGTGACGAAGTGTTGGCGCGACTGCTCGCCGTCGCTGACGATATCAATGCCGGCCTGCTGTTGTTCCTGCAGTGACAAGCGCAGCGCATCCTGCTTGCCATCGAGCAGCTCCGCGCCTTGCAGTTTCCAGTCGGACCAGAGGGTTTCCGGCTGCGCCAGCCACGAGGGTTTGGGCAGGCTGCCGGCGGTGGAAGTGGGCAGTAGCTTGTTCATAAAAAATGACCTTGTAGGGGTTAAGTGATCACTGCGCGTAGTGGGCAGACCACTGCTCCAGCGTGGCGTGGAAGGGTTTGATGAATTGTTCTTCGGCAAACTTGCCTTGCTCGATGGCCAGCCGGCTGCGTTCCTCGCGGTCGTACACGATGCGGGTCAGGGAGTAGTCCTGGTTTTTCAGGCTGGGTTGATAGGCTTTGCCGGCCGCCGAATTGGCGTTGTAGATCTCGGGGCGGTAGATCTTCTGGAAGGTTTCCATGGTGCTGATGGTGCCGATCAGCTCCAGGTTGGTGTAGTCCACCAGCAAGTCCCCGGCGAAGTAAAACGCCAGCGGCGCAACGCTGTTGGGCGGCATAAAGT
>JBCECW010000144.1:0-8026 GCA_039207785.1 Pseudomonas sp.
TACACCTGGATGATTTTCCGCAAAAACAATGGCGACGCGGCGAAAGCCAAAGTCATGCGTGACATGGTCGAGTACGGCCTCACCGAAGGGCAGAAGATCGCCGATTCGATGGGCTATATCCCACTGCCGAAATCGGTGGTGGACCAGGTGCGTGCCGCTTCGGCCAACATCCAGTAATGCTGCATGGCTGCTGCTCGGCGGGCTGTATGCCGAGCAGCGGTTTGCCCTTGCAGGCGCCAGCCTTCACGTTGCGGAACTAGCCCATGAACAAACCTGTTGCTGTCCCGGTTAACGCGGACTCTGCGTGCAAACCGCCTTCCACCAAGGATTTTGTGGTGGACCGCATCTTCCGCGCGCTGTCGCGGGTGGGCGTTGTATTGATTCTTGCGCTGGTGTTCGCCTTGGTATTCGAGGTGGGCCGCAAGGCCGTACCAGGCATGGAAAAACATGGCCTGGATGTGATTTTCGGTAGCGTCTGGGACGTTAACCAAGGCAAGTACGGCATTTTGCCGGCTATCTGGGGCACCCTGTACAGCGCCCTGATCGCGTTGCTGATTGCCGGTGTGTTTGGCGTCAGCATGGCCATTTTCCTCACCCAGGATTTCTTGCCGCCCAAACTTGCGGCGGTATTTCGCACCATTGTTGAATTGCTCGCCGCCATCCCGAGCGTGGTGTATGGCCTGTGGGGTATCTACGTGGTGATTCCAGCGATTCGGCCACTGGCCGGCTGGCTCAATAGCGAGCTGGGCTGGATTCCATTTTTCAGCACCAGCCTGAGCGGTCCCGGCCTGCTGCCGGCGTCCCTGGTGCTGGCCATCATGATTCTGCCGACCGTGGCCGCGGTGTCCCAGGATGCCCTCACGGCCGTGCCGATGAAAACCAAGCAGGCCGCCTATGGCCTGGGCACCACCCACTGGGAAGCGATTCTCAAGGTGATGGTGCCAACCGCCGCCACCGGCATCTTCGGTTCGCTGGTCTTGGGCCTGGGCCGCGCCCTGGGCGAAACCATGGCGCTGGCCATGCTGGTGGGTAACTCCAACCAGATCGCCCTGTCGCTGTTTGCCCCGGCCAATACCCTGGCGGCGTTGCTGGCACTCAACTTCCCCGAAGCCGGGCCTAACGAGGTTGAGGTGTTGATGTATGCGGCACTGGTGCTGATGTTGATCACCCTGATCGTCAACATCGTCGGCTCGATGATCATGGTCTACGCCCAGCGGGGGAATAAGTGATGACGGATCTGACCTCGGCGAAACTGGCGCTGCCCAGCCTGCAGCGCACCTTTGAGGGCCGTGCCTTGCGCAGCCTGGCGTTGACCACCCTGGTGTGGATCTTCGCCGTGCTGGCCAGTGTGCCGCTGTTTTCCGTGCTCTATATGTTGATTACCCGTGGCGGCGCGCGCCTGAGCCTGGAGGTATTTACCGAGCTGCCACCCACCGGTTTTGAAACCGGCGGCGGTTTTGGTAACGCCTTGGCCGGTACCTTTGTGATGGTCGGCATTGCCGCTGCCATCGCCGTGCCGGTGGGCATCATGGCGGCGATCTTCCTTGCCGAACTGGGCCCCAACAGCAAACTGGCCAGCTCGGCGCGCTTTGCCGCGAAGATGCTCACCGGCCTGCCGTCGATTCTTGCCGGTGTATTCGCCTATGCCCTGGTGGTAGTGACCACCGGCACCTACTCGGCACCTGCCGGTGGTGTGGCACTGGCGGTACTGATGCTGCCGATCGTGGTGCTGACCGCTGAAGAGTCCATGCGTATGGTGCCCAAGATCATGAAAGACGCCGCCTACGGCATGGGCTGCACGCGCTCACAAGTGATCTGGAAAATCATCCTGCCCACCGGCCTGCCGGCGATTCTCACCGGGGTGATGCTGGCCGTGGCCCGTGCCGCCGGGGAAACCGCGCCGCTGCTGTTTACCGCGCTGTTCAGCAACTACTGGATCTATCACAACAGCGAGCTGGCGGTGATGAACCCGACCGCCTCGCTGGCCGTGCTGATTTACAACTTCTCTGGCATGCCGTTCGACAACCAGCTCGAACTCGCCTGGGCCGCGTCACTGGTCCTGGTGATGATCGTGCTGGTGGTCAATGTCGTCAGCCGAATTTTCGGCAAACCCAAGTTTTAAGAGCGGGAGCATCCCTACGTGAACGCATTATCTGCGCAACAAGCCACTGCGGTTGATACCCAGGCTCCTGTGGTCATGGACTGCAAACTGGACAAGATTTTCTACGGCAACTTCCTGGCTGTGCGAGACAGCCATGTGCCGATTGAAAAGAACAAGATCACCGGTTTTATCGGGCCCTCGGGCTGCGGCAAGAGTACCGTGCTGCGCAGCCTGAACCGCATGAACGACCTGGTGCAGGGCTTCCGTTTTGAAGGCCACGTGCACTTTCTTGGCCAGGACGTATACGGCAAGGGTGTAGACCCGGTGGTGGTGCGCCGCTATATCGGCATGGTGTTCCAGCAGCCCAACCCGTTTTCCATGAGCATCTACGACAACGTGGCCTTTGGCCTGCGCCTGAATCGCTACAAGGGCGATATCGGCGACCGCGTCAAACACGCGCTGCAAGGCGCTGCGCTGTGGGATGAAGTGAAGGACAAACTCAAGGTCAGCGGCCTGTCGTTGTCCGGTGGCCAGCAGCAACGTCTGTGCATTGCCCGCGCCATCGCCACCGAGCCGGAAGTGCTGCTGCTCGACGAGCCATGCTCGGCACTCGACCCCATCGCCACCCGCCGCGTGGAAGAGCTGATGGTGGAGCTGAAGAAGGACTACACCATCGCCCTGGTGACCCACAACATGCAGCAGGCTATCCGCGTGGCCGATACCACGGCGTTTTTCTCCGTGGATATTTCCCAAGGCACCCGCACCGGTTATCTGGTGGAAATGGGCTCCACCGCGCAGATTTTCGATAACCCGCGCGAGCAGATGACCAGCGATTACATCAGCGGCAAGTTCAGCTAAGTGCTGGCGGACTCGGCAGGCGGGGGCAGGGCGAACTGATGCATTTTTCCGCAGGCGCGCCCGCGCCAATCGTCAAGCGGCGTCTGGATCTGGCCGCGATTGAAAGCGCGCTGCGCGATGTGCAGCAGCGCTTTGCCGAGCTCAGCCGCTATTTCACCGAACCGCGTGACCCCTTTACCGACGAAGTGCTGCAAAACGTCGTCGAGGGCTATGCCCTGATCGACGATTACGTGGCACGGGATGTCGACCTGTTCGACCTGCAGCAAGTCGACCTGATGCTGGAAATCAACGCCACCGTGCTCTGTGGCCGCGATCCGGCACGCCGCGCGGAGTTTGCCGAGCACCTGGCGGCCACCGAGAAGCAGTTTTTCAACAACACCGAAGGTGGCATCAAGGACTTGTACAACTGGTACAGCGCCTACCACAGCGAATCGGTGTGGAAGCGCGCGGCGGGGGTGTATGTGCGCATCCTGAGCCGCCCGCAATTGTTCCTCGAAGGCAATAACCGCACGGGTTCGCTGCTGGTCAGCTACCTGCTGATGCGTGCCGGCAAGCCGCCCTTTGTGTTGTCGCTGGCCAACGCCGAGGGTTATTTCAACCCGTCGTCGGTTATCCGCAATTCGGCCAAACACGGTGTAAAGGCGCTTTACGAGCTGCCCAAGATCAAGAAAAAATACGCCGCTTTTCTGGAAGAGCAGTCTCCGTATCCCACGGAGTTCTTTCTCAAGGGCCATTAATTCGGCTTAGCAGGGATGTCACTTTTATGAGCGACCAATCAGCGCTCAATAGCCTCAAGCGCACCTTCGCGCGCCACCTCACCCGCGGCACCCCGCGCGTGATGCCCGAACCTGTGCGCCGCCATCCGCCGATTCGGATCTCCTTCGATGTGGACGATACCCTGGCCTGCCAGCCGCACCATGCGGCGGCCGAACATAGCCGGCTGCCGGCGGTGATCCATCGCTGGCTGGGCGAGCCGCTGCGTACCGGCACCCGCCGGCTGACCCGCGAGCTGCGCCGCCAGGGTTGCAGCATCTGGATCTACACCTCGTCCGGGCGCACGCCGTCCTATATCCGCCGCTGGCTCTTGCTGTATGGCGTGCATGTGGATGGCATCGTCAATAGCGTGCGCCATAGCGAAGCCTTGAACGTGCATGGCTTTTCCCACTCACCCTCGAAATTCCCGCCGGCCTTTGGTATCGACCTGCATGTCGACGACTCCGAAGGCGTGCAGCTGGAAGGCAATGACCACGGTTTTCGCGTGGTCGTGGTGCGTCCCGACGACGAAAACTGGGCGCAGCGGGTCATCGATGCCGTGGCCGAAATCCGTACCGGTTGTTTAAGCCGGTAATTCCCCGGCGCCGCTAGCGGGTCGGCGCAAACCATTTGGCATAGAGCTGCTCGTAGGTGCCGTCTTCGTAGAGCGCCAGCAGCGCCTCGTTGATGGCTTTGCGTAGCGGGCTGCCGGTGGGCACGGCAATACCGAATTTCTCCGGGCGGAACAACGGCCCGACCACCGCCAGTGCGCCGTTGCCACGCTTGGCCGCCCAATATTGCAGGGTCGGTGCGTGGTAGACGATGGCCTGCACCTCGCCACTGGTGAGCAAGCGCATACCGTCCTCGGCCTTGTACACCGGTTTGAAGGGCAGGCCGCGCTTGGTCAGGTAATCGGCGGCAATGGTGCCCGGCAGCGTGGCGATGGTTTTGCCCACCAGGTCTTCTGGCCCTAGGATATTGGATTGCAGGCGGGCGATGGTCTGCGACGAGGTCACGGTGGCAGTCAGTTGCGCCACCAGCACCACGCCAATCAGCCACATCACCGGTACCAGCACCCGCCGCCAGCGATTGGCCGCATCCCGTTCACCATGTTCGCCGGTGGCGATAATCAGCATGGTCACCCACAGGCCTTCGCCAATGGCACGCAGATAGGGTTTTTGAAAGCTGGGGGTGTCCTTGCGCTCAATCAGCCAGATCAGGTTGGCCAACACCAGCACAATCACCAGAGCGATCGCGATAAATTGGCCGATGGCCAGCCAGGGCACCGACCAGAAGGTGTCCATAAAACTGTCGTGGTCTTGCGCGCGCACCAGAATCTGCAAGCCGGAGTCGTAGTAGGGCAGCGAGAAATCGACCGCGCGCTCCTTTTCCGGGGTCATGGTGATGGCCGCGATGGCGACGTCGGCCTCACCGCGATGGATGGCCGGCAGCAAGTCAGCCTGGGCCGCGGTTTTTACCCAGGCGAACTCCACATTCATCCGCCGCGCGAGTTCATTCCACAGGTCGATGCTAAAACCCTCGGGCGCCGCGGTGTGCGGCAACACAAAGGGCGCCACATCGGCGATTGCTACCCGCAGCGGCGGCTTGCTCTCGGCGGCCTGGTTGCTGAGTGAAAGGGCCAAGGCCACAACCGTGATAAGCCAACACGCCATTTTTTTCATCGCATCTCCCGAGAACGGTTGCTCAACGTAGGAGCCAGCCGTGCTGGCGAACCCTGGAAAAGCTATTCGCGACCATCGTTTGCAGGATTCGCCAGCACGCTGGCTCCTACAGAAGCCGTGTCCTAAAACCCGCTTTCGCGCAGCAACACTGCCGCCATATGCGTAGCCCCTTCGGCCAGCACGCTGCGTTTTTCGCCGTCGATCTGCACCTGGCCCAGCGTTTCATGCAGGCTCGGTGGCGCCGCCTGCAACTGCACCACCACACGAAACAGCGAAGCCGTTGGCACCAGGGCTTCGTTATGTTCGGCCACGCCCACCGGCCCGCCAAAGCGGCTGGCCAGTAGCGGGTGGCTAAGTTGGTTGGTGCGGCTTTTGTCGATGCTCAGCACCGTGCCGTCGATAGCGGCAGTCTGCCCGGCGGGGTAGAAGCGCACCGCGTTGCCGACCGTTAAACGGTGCACCTCGGCCTGTTCCACGTAGGCATCCACTTGCCAGCTGCTGGGGTCGATCAGCATGCCCAGCGGCTCGCGGCTGCCGATCCATTGGCCGGCTTGCCACTGCGGGTCGACATCCAGCCAGCGCCCGGCAAAAGGCGCTTTTAATTGCAGGCGGGCGATCTCGGCATGGGCCGAGCGCAGTTCCTGTTCCTGCACATCCAGGCGCTGCAAGGTGGCGGTTTTTTCCGCCAGGCCCATGGGGTCGGCCATCAGCCCTTGCAGGCGCTCCTGGTAGCCGCGAATGCTGGCTTCATTGCTGTGGATGGTGGCGCTGATATTGGGTTCGTCGAGCACCGCCAGGGTGTCGCCGGCTTCTACCGCGCCGTTCTCGCGCAGTTGTTCCAGCAGTGCCGGGTAGGGGCTGAACACGCGCAGTTGTTGTTCGGCGCGGGCCACGCCAACAGCTTGCACCTGGGTGCGCCATGGCACGGCTAGCAGCGCCACCAGCAAGGCGCCCACGCCCCAGAACAGCAGGCGCCGACGCCCTGGCACCTGGGCGCGCAATTGCCACCAGTTTTTCAGTTCGCGCCAAACGGGCAGCAGCACAAACCAGGCGATTTCCACCACAAATAGAAAGATGCCCAGCAGCTTGAAGAACATCAGGTATACCGCCAGCGCGATACCTAAAAACAGCAGCAGGCGGTAGATCCAGGTGGCAATGGCAAAGGCGATCAACAGCCGCCGCTGGGGGCGGGGAAACGCTTCCGGCCAGGGTTCGGCAATACCGAGAATGCCCCGGCGCAGGGCCGTGCGGGCGATGGCCCCGGAGCGTTCATGCAGGTTGGGAAAGTCCAGCAGGTCGGAGAGGATAAAGTAGCCGTCAAAGCGCATAAACGGGCTGGCATTCAGCGCCAGCGACAGCACCCAACTGGTGGTGGCCAGGTAGAGCAGGGCGTTGCGTAGCATGCCGGGATCGCTCAGGGCCCAGCCCAAGGTGGCCAGCCCGGCAATCGCCAGTTCGGTGACGATGCCGGCGCTGGCAATGGCCAGGCGCTGGCGCGCGTTGCGCAGTTTCCAGCTTTCGCCGGTATCGGTGTAGAGCATGGGCCAGAGCACCACAAAGGCCACGCCCATATGCGCCACCCGCACGCCAAGGCGCGTGGCCACCAGGGCATGGCCAAGCTCATGCAGGGTTTTCGCCAGGGTCAGTGCCAGGGCAAAACTCAGCACCCCCGAGGCACTGAACGAGTCCATCACCGCCGTGGTAAAGGTGCCCCATTGCTGCAACACCAGCACCACGCCGGTGAGCGACAACAGCACCACCAACCAGGCGGTCAGCGGGGTAAATAGCCAGCCCAGGCTGGCCGCCAAGCCTTGCAAGTGTCGCTGCGGGTGCAGCAGCGGGATACGGAAAAACAGGTAGTGGTGCAGCCACCATTTCCAACTTAGCCAGGCATCGCCTTCGCTGCGTTGTTGCAGGCGGGCCAGGGCCTCGGTGTCGGGGCGCAGCAGGTGGTGCTGTTGCAGAAACTGGCGCAGGCCGAGCACCTGTTCCAACTCAGGATTGAGCGGCGTATGCGCGGCGATTTCGGCGCAGATCTGCCGGGGCGTTTTATCCCAGCGCAGCAGGCATTCGAACTCCAGCCAACCGATCCGGTAGAAGCGGTTGACCACCGCATCGTGGATCACCCAACTGGGCTCGCCGCTGGTGGTGACGGCACTGGCGCTGAGGTGCAAGTCTTCGCGCAGCGGCGGGTTGGCTTGGTCTTCGGCGGGCGCCAGCATTACCAGCCGCTCCAGGCGCGCAGGCTGGCCAACGGCCGGCGCAGCACGTAGTAACCCAGCAGCACCCGTGGGCCATAGAGTTTGGCCGTGCCATGCAGGCCAAGGCGGGCGTTTTCCGCGGTGTCGTCAACGCTGGCCAGCAAGCGGTAAGAGGCCACGCCTTCATCGCTGGGTCGCGCCTGGTAGCTGTACTCCAGCAGCTCGCCGTGCAGCGGCTGCAACGGGTACGCGGTAAGGAACAGGGTGATCTGCGCCCCGGGCTCGAGCACGATGGCATCGGCCACCGGCAACTGGATGCGCTTGGCCGGCAGCGCCGGGTCGGCCACCTGCATAATGCGCTCGCCCGTGGCCACCGGCTTGCCCAGCCAGTGCAGCCGGGCGTTGTCGGTGCGCCACTGCTCGTTGGCGAG
>JBCECW010000145.1:0-8005 GCA_039207785.1 Pseudomonas sp.
GTACCTGAGAGCTCTAGTGCGGTTTCCTGGGGCAAGAGGCTGACGGGCGGCGAGGCTGGCGTCAAGCGGCGCCATCATTGGCATTTATGTCGACTATTGATAGACGCGGGTGGTTTTGCTGGCAAAGCCCCGATAAAGTCCGTGGCCATTGGGAGTCCACATGCGAGGTGAGCGATGTCCCGTGTAATTCGATTCCACCAGTTCGGCCCAGCCGAGGTGCTGAAGCTGGAAGAACAACCCACCGCCCAACCGGCGGCTGGCGAGGTATTGCTGCGGGTTGAAGCCATCAGCGTGAGCTGGCACGACGTGCTCTGGCGCCAGAACCTGGCCCCCAGCCCCGCCCATCTGCCGGCCGGTATCGGCCAGGAAGTGGCCGGCGTGGTGCTTGCCGTGGGCGCAGGCGTAGACGATTTGAAGGTGGGCGACAAGGTCGCCAGCTTCCCCGGCCATAGCGCCAACCAATACCCCGGCTACGGTGATGAACTGGTGCTTCCCCGCGCCTCACTGACCCTATACCCCGACGACGTGCTCAGCCCCGTGGAAGCCAGCGGCTTCTACACCCCGTTGCTGATCGCCTATTTCGCCTACGTGGAACTGGCCAAGGCCAAGCCCGGACAAACCGTGCTGATCACCGATGCCTCGCACTGCTCGGGCCCGGCCTTTGTACAACTGGGTAAAGCCCTGGGACTACGTATCGTGGCCGCCACCAAAGAGCCGGAAGACCGCGACGCGCTGTTGGCCCTGGGCGCTGACAAGGTGATCGTCACCGAAGAACAGGACCTGGTCGCCGCCATCAACAAATACACCGACAACCGTGGTGTGGATGTGGTGCTCGATGGCCTGGGTGGTCCGCAAATGTGCCTGCTGGGCGATGTGATTGCCCCGCGTGGTCGCCTGGTGCTCTATGGCCTGCAAGGCGGCAACCAGACGCCATTCCCGGCCTGTGCCGCGTTCCAAAAAAACATCCAGTTCTTTGTGCATTGCATCGGCAACTTTACCGGCAAGCCCGAGCTGGATATTCCGCCCGACACCGAAGCCGTGGCGAATGCGCTGACCGCGCTCAACCAGCTGGCCCGCGACCGCGTGCTGCAACCGCGAGTGGAAAAGGTGTTCGCCTTCAACGACTTCGTCGCCGCCCACCGCTATATGGAAAAGTGCCCGAAACAGGGCCGTGTGGTCATCGAAGTCAACGAGTAAACCAACAGGGCGAGTACCCAGGCGCGGGTATTCGCCAGGCTGTTATTTACCGCGCAACAGCTCGCCCGCCTGGTCGAGCAACGCCAGTGGGTCTTTTGCCTTGTGGATGTCCACCGACAGCAACTGGCGAAACTTGCGTGCCCCGGCAAACCCCTGGCCCAAACCCAGCACATGCCGCGTCACATGGTGCATGGCACCGCCGCTGGCGACATGCGCGGCGATATACGGGCGCAGCGCCTCCAGCGCCTCCAGGCGGCTGATCACCGGCGTGGCACGGCCAAACAGCTGCTGATCGACCTGCGCCAGCAAATACGGGTTGTGATAGGCCTCGCGGCCTAGCATCACCCCGTCAAAGGTCTGCAGATGGTCCTGGCACTGCTCCAGGGTCTTGATGCCGCCGTTAAGCACAATCTCCAGTTCCGGGAAATCGGCCTTGAGCTGCGCCGCCACCTCATAGCGCAGGGGCGGGATCTCACGGTTTTCCTTGGGCGACAACCCCGCCAGAATCGCAATCCGCGCATGCACGGTAAAACTGCGGCAACCGGCGTCTTTTACCTGCCCAACAAAATCCACCAACTCGGCATAGCTGTCGCGCCCATCAATACCGATGCGGTGTTTGACTGTCACCGGAATCGACACCGCATCGCGCATCGCCTTCACACAGTCAGCCACCAACGCCGGATGCCCCATCAGGCAGGCGCCGATCATATTGTTCTGCACCCGATCACTGGGGCAGCCCACATTCAAATTCACCTCCTGGTAACCCGCCTCCTGCGCCATACGCGCACATGCCGCCAACTCCGCCGGCACGCTACCGCCCAACTGCAACGCCAGCGGGTATTCGGCCACATCGTGCTGGAGAAACCGCTGCGGGTTATCGCCACGTAACAAGGCGCCAGTGGTGACCATCTCGGTGTAGAGCAGGGCTTCCTTGGACAGCAGGCGCAGGAAGTAGCGGCAGTGGTGGTCAGTCCAATCCATCATCGGCGCCACACTGAAGCGGCGGGAGGGCTCAGGGAACACGGCAGGGGAGGTGGCGATTGGTGATGGCATAAGTCTGGGGCACGCACTCGACGGGGCCAGGCGGCGGGCCGCTGGCAGGCGATGGATAGGTAGGTGGGCGCCAGTTTACCAAGCGCGGGTGGGTTCGTCCGGCTCGATCAGCGATAAGCTGCTGGGTAGGCTGATTTTGGAGGGGAGAACCCAGTTACCTAATTGCAGGCAGTGTTGTGATAAAAAAATCGGCATAATCGCCAAAAATGAGGATTTTCTTTGAGGACTGAGGAAAATCCTGGGCTGTTGGACCAAAGAAAGGATTTTCCTGTGAATGCGGCCGGCTACAACCTTCTCATTCAGCAACTAGGCCTCACGGCTGTGCCGGTTGGCTTGCCTGCAATTGTGCAGCCTGTGACCCGCCTCGAGCGGATCGGGCATACCTTGGCGGTACCGCCGAATCTAGCACCCGCCCCAGACGATCTGCTGGGCCATATTCTTTTCGCACTCAAGCACGAGGGCATCAACCTTGCGGTGCTCGCCCAGGCGCTGCCGACAGTTCCTGCGGCGCAACTGGAGCAGGCATACCAGAATGCGCCCAACGGTATCTATGTTCGCAAGGCGTGTTACCTGTGGGAGGCGTTTACAGGTGAAACGCTCGACCAGAACGTTTCCGTCCGCGTCGGCTATAGCCCGCTCTTCGAGCCGGAGCGCTACATCACCATGCCCGGCGAGCGAAGTGCGAAATGGCGAATCGAATTCAATGGCCTGGGTGATCTTGCTTACTGCGCCACCGTCGAGCGAACGCCGCTGATTAGTGAACTCCTTGATCACGATATTCTTGGCCGCGCCAAAGCGTTCATCGAATCGCTTCCACCCGTCATGATGGACCGAGCGCTCAACTGGGCTTATCTGCATGAGACCAAAGATTCTTTTGCCATCGAGCGAGAGGCACCCACCGAGGACAAATCCCGACGTTTCATCCAGCTTCTTCGTCAGGCGCATGAGCGTCAGCCACTGACTGAGGATTATCTGGTGGCTTTGCAGAATGCGGCGGTTTCGAATCCGTTCGACCTGGCGGCGGCATTCAGGCATGAGCAGAACCATCTATCGGATGGCGCCCAAGGGGCCGCGGGTGTGACCTACCTGCCGCCACCGCCAGGCCTGTGCCGGGAGCTGATGGAAAGCCTCATGCGTTTTGCCAACGAGGCGCCGACTCGGATCGACCCGTTGATTGCTGCCGGGGTCATTTCCTTCGGATTTGTGCTGACCCACCCCTTCATGGATGGCAACGGGCGCTTGTCACGATTTTTGATTCATCAGGCGTTGTGCCGTGCCGGGGCGCTGGAAAATGGGTTGCTGCTTCCCGTTTCTGTCGCGATGAAACATCAGGAACGGCAGTATCTTGAAACCCTGCAAACTTTCTCACGCCCAGTACGTGCGTTTTGGGACGTGCAGTGGATCGACGTTGGGCAGTACGGGTTTACGTTCCAGGGTGATAGTGCGATCTATCGCTATTGGGACGCTACACCCTGCGTTGCCTTCACGATGGAAATGGCGCGGTTGGCGCTGGAAGTGGAGTTACAGAAAGAGACCGCCTTCCTCGAAAGCTATGACCAGGTCTACCGGGCCGTTGATGAGCGGTTTGACGTGCGTGGCAGTGATCTCGCCAATCTGGTGATGATGTGCCTGACCAACAACGGCACAGTCTCAAGCAATCGTCGGCGACAGTACCAGTACACAGTGCCTGCGCAAGTATTCGACTTCATTGAAGAGGTTTCACGGCAGGTGTTGGCGCAGCAGCAGGTACCGAATGAGGACGCGCAAGGCTGATGCTTGGCACTGAGAGCGGTTGATCCATATGACCTGCCGGTAGTGGCGATCTGTCCAATCCATCATCGGCGCCACGGAAAAGCGCCGGGAGGGTTCGGCGTCCGCTTGGCGGCAACCCCTAACCCTGGCTATACCGTTCCAGCTCCTGCGGATCATGCGCACAAAACAATTCCACCTGATCACCATGCTCGGACGCCAACTGGCGCAACCGTTGCTGATTGGCCAGCCTCGGCCCGCGCAGGGTTTGCACCGAGGCCTCGAAGGCGCGTAAGCCCAGGGGCACGGCTGGCGTGGCGCTAACCTGGCTGTGATGAAAATAGGCGTCGCCGCAATGCAGCAGCCATTTGTCCCCGCTGCGCACGGCGATGCCGCTGTGGCCGCGGGTATGGCCGATCAGCGGCACGATCAGCACCTCGCCACCCAGGCCCGCAACGGGACGTATGCCTTTGAAACCAAACCAGTCTTCGCCGCCTTCGTCATGGCTGGCCCAACGCGGCTGGTGGTTGAATTGCATCGGGCGATAGCGCATGCGGTCGCGCACACGCGGCGCTAATGCCGACTCCAACTCCGGTTTGAACACATGCACCTGAGCCTCGGGAAAGTCGCCCAGGCCGCCGGCGTGGTCGAGGTCCAGGTGGGTGGGCAGGATATGGCGCACGTCCTTGGGATCGAAGCCCAGGGCTTTGATCTGCGCCGCTGCGGTTTCCTGGATGGATAACCGTGGCTTGAGCATGGCAACAAAACCTCGACCCAGTCGGCGTGCCGGGTCGAGGATATCCTGCTGGCCGATGCCGGTATCGACCAGTACCAACGCGTCAGGCGTCTCAAGAAGCAGGCAGTGGCACACCAGTTCGCCCGGTTTGCGCCAACTGCCATGGCCATTGATCAGGCGCTGACAGCCTACGCACATCGTGCCGCAGTTAAGGTGGTGAACGCGGATAGTCATCGAAGCTCCAGGGCAGCAGCCGGTTGGCTGGCGGTGTTGGGTGTCCAGCGTTGCAGGCGTACCAGGCTTTCGCGGTAGGGACGCAAGCCCTTGCCCAGCAGGACGGCGGCCAGCAATAACGCGGTGGACGTGACGATTAGCAATGAATAGCGCAGCGCCTTGTCGTCTGCAAACCCGTAATCGGTCACCAGGGCCACGGCGGTGGGCGCGATGCCCAGGCCGAGCAAGCTGATCACCAGGCTATATACCGCGATGGTTTGTCCACGCATCGAGTTGGGTACGATCTCCTGCAGAGCGGCCACCGCCACGCCAAAGGGCATGCTGAGGAAAAACGTCGACGGCACCAGGACGGCCAGTGCCCACCACGGGTTGGGCATCAGCGGGTAAAGCAGTACGGTCGGCAGCGCGCAGAGGGCGGCGTAGAAGCCAACGCGCATATTGGCGTCGCTGTAGCCTTTGCGGGTCATGCGGTCGGCCAGCCGCCCGCCGCATAACACCCCCAGGCAGCCGAACAGGGCGACCACGCTGCCGTAAGTGATGCCGACCTGGGCGGGTTCCCAGCCGTAGGTGCGAATAAAAAAGCTCGGTATCCAAGCGCCGCCGCCATATCCGGCAAACGCCAGGCCGGCGAAGCCCAGGTTGTGCAGCAAGAGGGTTTTGCGGTTTTGTGCCAGATAACCGGCCACCTCGGCCACCGGCACCACGAGCCCGGCACCCACGCCTTTACGTGTTGGTTCACGGATGGCCAATAGCAGCAGGCTGAATGCTGCACCGATTACGCCGAGGGCCAGGAATATCAGTTGCCAGGGCCGCAGCAGGCCAACGATGGGCAGCTCGACATCGCCATGGGCGGAGGCCAGTTTGATCACCACCCCACCGAGCAGAAACGCCACCCCTGAACCCAGGTAAATGCCCATGGAGTACACGCTCATGGCGGTGGAGCGTCGCTCGGGTGGAAAACTGTCGGCAATCATCGAATAGGCAGCGGGAGAGAGTGAGGCTTCACCCACTGCTACGCCGATACGGCCCAGCAAAAAGTGCCAATACACCCTGGCCAGGCCGCAGGCAGCAGTCGCCGCGCTCCAGAATAGAATGCCGACGGCGATCAGGCCGCGACGGTTTTTGCTGTCCGCGACACGGCCCAGGGGAATGCCGCACACGGTATAGAACAGGGCAAAGGCAAAGCCCATCAGCAGGCTCATTTGCGTGTCGTTAAGCACCAGGTCGCGGCGGATGGGGTCCACCAGCAGGTTGATGATCTGGCGATCGACGAACGACAGCACGTAGGCGAGCAACAGGATGGTGACCGTTGCCCACGCACGCAGGTTGGAGGGGTAACCGTTGTTATTGTTTTGCATGGGTAGTCCTCGGCGCCGCAAGGGCTGCCCAGCGCAGTGGGCAATGCCGCTGCGCTGGGGCAGGGAATAAAAAAGACCGGCGGGGGCCGGCCAAAGCGTCAAAAGCGACGAATAGGGTTCGAGCCGTCCCAGCCCACGGCGGCCTGACGGATAAAGTCGAAGTACTGGCCTTTAGGGCCGCTGATATCGGACAACTCCACCACGGTGCCGGGGTGCAGCTGGGTGTCAAAATAGACAAAACGGCCTTTCTCGCCACCGATCTGGCCTTCGTGGCCAATCGTGTAGCCACGGGCCAGGGCATTGTCGTAGACCGCCTGGTAATCCTTGGTCCAGAACGACATGTGCTGCAGCCCCTCGCGGCCGGAGTCGAGGAATTCCTTGAACATCGATGGGGCGTCGTTACGTTGCTGGATCAGCTCGATCTGCAGGTCGCCCGAGTTGGCCATGGCAATGCTCATTTCCAGCGGCGAGTCTTCGCCGCGATGGCGGAAGTAGTCGGTTTTCACGCGTTCGACATAGAACCAGGGGCCGACGCCCAGCACGTTGACCCAGTGGTCCATGGCCGCTTCGATATCGCGGACTACGTAACCGTTTTGGCGCACGGCGCCGAAGAGTGTGCTCATGATATGTCCTTGTTTCAGTGGCTCGGGGGCAACCCGCAATCGCGTCTCGGCGTGGTGACCGCCGCCCGCGTGCGTAACGGGCGGGGCAGACGAATCAGTTCAGGCTGGTATTGGCATGCAGGCCCTGCAGGTCTGCGTCGAGCTCGACACGGGTCGACTCGAGGAAGCGGCTGACCATGTTGAAGTACGAGCAGCAGAGGATCAGCTCGGTGGCCTTGCGCGTGCCGTAGAGGTCGAGGATCGCCTGCAGCGCCTCGTCGCTCAGGCGCACGTTAAGGCTGATTTCTTCGGCCACGCGGCAGATCAGCAGGCTTTCCTCGTCCAGGCCCTGGACCGGGCCATCCGCGCCGATCTTGTCGATTTCCTCCTGGGTCAGGCCCAGGCGCTTGGCGATCAGCACGTGCTGTTCCCACTCGTAGCGCGAGTTAGTCACTTTGCCGATGCGCAGCACGGCAATCTCGCGCTTGCGTGCATCGAATTCGCTTTGCAGCAGGATCGAGCCGGCCAATTGCAGAAAGCCCTGCAGGCTTACCGGCGCGTTGGCCATCATGCGGAAGATATTGGCCGGTGGAATGCTGGCCAGCAGCTTGCGGATGTTTTCGGGCAGTTGCTCATCGGTGGGCAGGGGCACTTTTACGGTCATTGCGGCATTCCTTGGGGGAGAAAAGAGAGGGTTCAAAGCCCGGTGATACCGGAGTCCACGGCCAGGTATTGAGCGGTGACGTACACGCTTTCCGCAGACATGAAAAACAGCGAGGCATAGGCGATTTCCCAGCCGGTGCAGAAGCGCCGGAACGGCAGGTAGTCGCCGCCGCCACGGCTGGCGCGCCCGGCGCCGGCAATGCGGCCATTGGGGGTGTCGACCAGGCCGGGCACCACCATATTGACCCGCACATGCTTGCCGGCACCGGCCAGGGCCAGGTTGCGCATTACGGCCATCAGCCCGGCCTTGGAGGTGTCGTAGGCGATCATTTCCGAGCCCGCCTTAAAGCCGGCCACCGACGAGGTGAGCACGATGGCGGCGCCGTTTTCGACGAACGCCAGGGCCTTGCGAC
>JBCECW010000146.1:0-3661 GCA_039207785.1 Pseudomonas sp.
GGGCTTTGGGAATACCGTATTTTTCCGCGATCTTGGTGACATTGCTGGCGAAGTTATAGGCCTCGTCCTTGGGCAGGAAAAACGGTTCTTTTACGTCTTTGCCCTGGATGCTGCCGTGCAGGGTAAACAGCATGCCTTTGCCGAGTTTGGGGTCTTGCGAGACTTCGTAGTCGATCAGCAGGTCGTAGCTGACATCGTCGGGGGTAAGGGCGTGACGCTCGATATGCAGTTGACCGGGTTTGAAGATGGCCACGTTATTTCCTCCTGAACACACGGGCTTGGCGAGCGCGCGGGGCGCTGCGTCTTGGCATCTACGCTAGTTTGTTTTGCCGGCTTGTAAAGCGTCAACGCATGGCCAAAAGCCACGTTTCAGAGGGCCCGCAACAGCCGCTCAAGCTGCTCGCGCTCCCAGCGGCTAAGCAATTGCACGGGGTCGTTGCCGAAGCGGCCCCAGCTCTCCTGGGTGCCTAGCCGGCCATCCGGGGCGATGCATGCGGCGCAGTAACCCAGTTCGCCCTCTTCGTTGAACAGGCTCAGCTGCCAGCCATCCACCTGCAGCGGCACTACGCCGCAGTCGTTATCCGTCCAGCCTTGGGCGCCGGCACGGGTCAGTTGACGCTCGCCCATGGCGATGTCTTTGAGCAGTTGGTAAGCCTCGCGGGCGCGCAGGTCGGCAACGGTCATGCAGCAATACTCAAACAAGGCCAGGGGCTGCAGGGTAAAGCCTGACGAGGCCTGCGGCCATAGCGCAGACAGACACCCGCATGTCTCCCCCAGACAACTGCCGGCCAACCGCGCGCCCTAAGGTGGTGGCCCTTTTTCTGTTTCTGGAGCTGCCCCGTGGCCAACGCACCGCTTACCGTTTTGCGCGATACCCAGCCGATGCCTGTTGTCGATGCCTGCAAGTGGGAGCGCATTGAAGGCGACCCGCACACCGTCAACCTGAATGCCTACACCAGCGATGACGGCAGCAAGATCATGGGCACCTGGATCTGCACGCCGGGCAAGTGGCGCGTGGAGTATGTGAAGTGGGAGTACTGCCATTTCCAGGAAGGCTACTGCGTGATCACCCCGGACGGCATGGAACCGATTCACCTGCGCGCAGGCGATATCTTTGTGGTGGAACCGGGTATGAAAGGCACCTGGGAAGTGGTGGAAACGGTGCGCAAGTATTTTGTATTTGCCTGAAAAACCGGTCGCGGATGGCCGTTAAGCCATCCGCGACCAGCAACCATCAGGCCGTTGCCGCAGCGGCCTTGCCAGGACGGCTAACGCGCAGGGCAATTACACTGCCGACGATGGTCAGTGCCGCCAGGCTATAGAGCGCGGCATCGGTGGAGCCGGTCTGGTCCTTGATCCAACCCACCAGGTAGGGGCTGAGAAAGCCCGCCATCTGGCCAATCGAGTTGATCAAGGCCAAGGCCGCCACCGCCACGCTGGCGCTGAGGAAGGCCGTCGGCAAAGGCCAGAACATCGGCAGGCCGGTGAGCGCGCCCATGGTGGCGATGGTCAAACCGATAATGGCAATCACCGGCACGCTGGCGAAGTTGGCGGCAAGTATCAGGCCGATGGCGCCCATCAGCATCGGCACCACCAGGTGCCAACGGCGTTCATTGCGCAGGTCGGCCGAGCGGCCCACCAGCAGCATGAATACACCGGCGGCCAGGTACGGCACGGCGCTGATCCAGCCAATCACCAGGGCATCGGTAAAACCCAGGCCTTTGATGATCGACGGCAGCCAGAAGTTGATGGCGTACACGCCGCTCTGGATGCAGAAGTAGATAAAGCCCAGCACCCACACAAACGGCATGGTCAGCACGGCCATGACCGAGACATTGGTCTGTACCGGCCGGTTGCGGTCGTCGAAGGCGATATCGGCGGCGACCCGCGCCCGTTGTTCCGGGCTCAGCCAGCGCGCACTTTCGGCGTTATCGCAAAGCAGGAAGAACGCCAGCACGCCCAGCGCCACGGTAGGCAGGCCCTGGATCAGGAACATCCACTGCCAGCCGGCCAGGCCACCTTGGCCGGCGGCGAAGTGGTTGAGAATCCAGCCGGAGAATGGCCCGCCGAGCAAACCGGAGACCGGAATGGCCGACATAAATAGCGCCATGATCCGCCCGCGACGGGCGTTGGGGTACCAGCGCGAGAGGTACAGCACGATCCCGGGAAAGAAGCCCGCTTCAGCCATACCGGTGAAAAAGCGCAGGACGTAGAACTCCATCGGCGTGGTGACAAACAGCAGGCACGTGGAGAAAAAGCCCCAGGTGATCATCATCAGGCCAATCCAGCGGCGCGGGCCGAAGCGGCTCAGGGCCAGGTTGCTGGGCAGACCGCACAGCACGTAACCGATAAAGAAAATCCCGGCGCCAAAACCGTACACGGTTTCGCTAAAGCTCAAGGCATCGAGCATCTGCAACTTGGCAAAGCCAACGTTTACCCGGTCCAGGTAGTTGAACAGGTAGCAGATAAACAGGAAGGGAATCAGGTGCAGGGTGACGCGACGGTAGACGGAGTCGCCTTCAACGTCGCCCACAGCCGGTAGCGAGGGGTTGGGCATGGGGTCAATCCTCTGTGCATTGTTGTTGTAATAACGGCAGTAACAGTGCTGCTCGTAAAAAACTGTGCGCTCGGAGCTTAGTGTTTTAGCGCGCCAGCGGCTTTGGGGGCTTGCACGCCCAGAGCGGCTATTTTCTGTGAGTTCGCACAAATCCAGCGGGTTTACGCTGAATTTGCCTACCTTATGGCAGCGTAGCCAGCCTTGCCTTTGGGCAAGATGACAATTGGGCACCCCAGTTGTTGTATGGTTGCCCAACTGATTTTCTGCCGGGGCCGCACCCATGTTCGAACTTACCCACCAACTGGCGCAGAACATCGTCGACCGGGCGATGGCCATTCTTCCCTACAACGTCAATGTGATGGACAGCCAGGGTCTGATCCTGGCCAGCGGCGAGCCCAACCGCATCAACACCCGCCACGAAGGTGCGCAACTGGTGCTGGCCAACCACCGCATCGTCGAGCTGGACGAACAGGCCGCGCGCACCCTCAAGGGCGTGCAACCGGGTATCAACCTGCCGCTGATGCACGACGAACAGCTGATTGGCGTATTGGGTATTTCCGGTGACCCGCAGGCGCTGCGCACCTACGCCGAGCTGGTGCGCATGACCGCCGAAATGCTGGTGGACCAGAGCCGTATCCAGGCCGAGCAGCAATGGCGCAAAACCCGCTGCGACGATCTGCTGGCCGTATTACTGGGGGAAACCGGTGGTTCGCAGCGGCTGATAGACGAAGCCCACCAACTGGGGCTGAAACCGCACCTGAGCCGCACCCCGCACCTGATCGAAATCGCCGACGGGCAAAGCTCGGCGGAGCTGGCCGATTGGCTGCGCAGCCACTACACCGACAGCTGGTGCAGCACCCCGGCGCCGCATACGGTGCTGTGGTGCTGCCCGGTGAGCATCGAGCCGCAACGTTTTGCCGAACGCCTGAAAGGCCAAGGCTGGAGCCTGCAACGCATGGCCTCGGGCATGCCCTGTGTCGACGTGCATGCGCTGCGCCGCTGCTGCCACCGGATTGCCGAGCTGTTGGCTTATGGGCAGGCGGTGAAGCCCTATCGCCTGTTTTTATCCCTGACCCGCTGCCGCCTGCCGACCCTGCTCTGGAC
>JBCECW010000146.1:3671-7993 GCA_039207785.1 Pseudomonas sp.
GCTCTGGACTCACCGTGCCGAAGACACCTTGGGCGAATTGCTGGTGCCGCTGCATAACATCGTCGCCCGCGACGGCAATGGCCAGTTGCTGCGTACCCTGCGCAGCTGGTGCGAACACAACGGCCAACCGCAGGCCTGCGCCGATGCCCTGGGTATCCACCGCAACAGCCTGCGCTATCGGATGGAGCGGATTGCCGAGCTGACTGGCAAGGACCTGAGCCGTATGGATGACCTGGTGGAGCTGTACCTGGCCGTGCAGTTGATGCCCAGCAGCGGCTGAGTTTTATGGCCGTTCGCGCGTAGCTCGTAGGATGGGTAGAGGCGTAGCCGAAACCCATCGCTTCACGTAACGATGGGTTTCGCTGCGCTCTACCCATCCTACTTTGTGTACTTGCACAATCGGCACGACGCAGCGTTGTGTAACCAGCCAAAGCGCAATGCCAAACCTGCGTGCCAGCATGGGCGCTTTTAAATGCCTGCCTGCCGGAGCCTGTTATGAAAATCGTCATCGCCCCCGACTCCTTCAAAGACAGCCTGGGCGCCGCCGAGGTGGCGGCCGCCCTGGCGCTGGGTTTCAAGGATGTGTGGCCGGCGGCCGAGGTGCTGGAATGCCCGATGGCCGACGGCGGCGAAGGCACGGTGGAGGCCATTCTCGCCGCGCTGGAAGGCGAGGCACGCAGCACCCAGGTCAGCGGCCCATTGGGCGAACCGGTAAACGCCCGCTGGGGTTGGTTGCCCGAATCACGCACCGCGATTATCGAAATGGCCGAGGCCAGTGGCTTGCAGCTGGTGCCGGTGGAATTGCGCGATGCGCGCTTCAGCTCCACCCGTGGCACCGGCGAACTGATCCTGGCGGCCCTGGATGCCGGTGCGCAAAAGGTGATTCTGACCATCGGCGGCAGCGCCACCAACGACAGCGGCGCCGGCATGTTGCAGGCCCTGGGCGCCAAGCTGCTGGACGCCAGCCATCACCCCATCGGCCCGGGCGGTTTGCCGCTGTCGGTGCTGAGCATTCTCGATATCAAGCAGCTCGACCCACGCCTGGCCACCGTGCAGGTGGAGGTGGCCGCCGATGTCGATAACCCGCTGTGCGGCCTCCACGGTGCCTCGTTTACCTTCGGCAAACAGAAAGGCGCCAGCCCCGAGCAGATTGAACAACTGGATGCCGCCCTCGCCCACTTCGCCGATGTGGCCGCCGTGGTGCTAGGCACCGACCGCCGTGACGAACCCGGTGCCGGCGCCGCCGGCGGGATTGGCTTTGCCGCCAAAGCTTTTTTGAATGCCACCTTCCGCCCCGGCGTCGAGGTGGTCGCCGAGCTCACCGGCCTCGCGACAAAAATGCAGGGCGCCGACCTGGTGGTAACCGGCGAAGGCCGCTTCGACGCGCAAACCCTGCGCGGCAAGACTCCGCTAGGGGTGGCGCGAGTGGCGCAGCAGTTTGAACTGCCGGTGGTGGTGGTGGCGGGCACCTTGGGTGAGGGCTATGCCCAGTTGTACCAGGCCGGCATTCACGCGGCGTTTTCCCTGGCCCATGGCCCGATGACGCTGGCAGAAGCCTGCCAACAAGCACCGACCTTGCTGCGCGAACGCGCTCGGGATATCGCCCGGCTGCTGCAGGTGGGTAGCGAGCTTAAACGCCGCTAAGGCTATTCCAGCTCGGGGTGGTCGGTGATGCCTTCCAGGTCAGCGCGAGCGATAGCGCGCTGATCGAGTTTCTGCCGGGCTGCCAGCGGCAGGTCGGTGTAGCTGATCAAGCCTTTTTCCACCAGCACGCTGACCACATCTTCCAGCACGCGGATCAGGCTCCAGTCGGTTTCCTTGAGAATTTCCAGCTTGGCCTGCACCTGCAATTTGGTGTTCAGCCAGTTCTGCAACTCTTCGCTTTCCACCGCCATGCTGGCGCTCATCTCGGGAAACGGCTCTTGCTCGACGCGCAGCAACTTGCCGTGTTCGTCGCGCTGGATGTAAACCATGGTGGCCTCTCTGTGAAATACAGTGCGCGGCGCCAGGCAAAACTGGTACGCACGTAACGCAATGGCGCTGAGCATAATCCGAGTAAGCGTTAGAAGAAAACCCAGGTTTCCCGGGATCTGGGCATTACGCCGTGCAATGTCCCAAGGATGTAAAACTGACCGTTTGGTCGAGCGCCCCTGCCCTATGGCGTACCAGGTGCAGAGGCCGCGCATACAGGCGCGCAATCGGTGCGGCATACCTCCTCCCCGAGGTGTAGACAAGCCAATCAGGACAGCAGGCTGACCACGGCAAAACGGCTGATATTGGCCTGCGCCACCACGGTCTGGGTGACTGCCGCATAGCTGGCGGGCGAGCGGTTGACCATATTGAACGCAGAGCTGGCGTAGTCGGCCGCCCACTGTTTTTCGTCGTTGTCGGCCTGGCGCGCAAGAAAGTCGCGGATCTCCTGCTGGCGGTGGCTGAGCTGGTCACGAATGGCGCCCACCTTGTCCAACGCCGCCACCACCGAGTCCAGCACCCGGCGCAATTCGCGCTGGCTATTGGCGCTGACCTCGGCCGGGAAGTTGAACAACTGGTCGTCGTCACTCTGCACCGGCTGGTAGCTGCCTTTGGCAAACAGCTTGCCTTCACCCTGCACCGCCAGTTGCGGCTTGAGGGTTTGCCAGTCGCTTTCACGCGCCGAAAACTTCAGCTCGCCGCTCTGCCCCAGCTCGGCACGAATGCCCACTTGCCCGAGGCTGACGTTAAAGCGCCGCAGCACCTGCTCGCTGCTCATCCCGTTATCGAGCACCACGGCAATCGGTTCGGACGATTGTCGGCCAACGCTAAACAGCAGGGTTTCCTTGCCCGAGTCCTGGATCGCCCCCAGCGAGTCCAGGCCATTGAGGCTGAAGCGGCTGCGCAGCGGTTCGTTCAGGCGCAGTTTCAGCGTGCTATCCAGGGTGCCGCCCGAGCGCTCGGCGCGCTCGGCCAGCAGCTGGTTGACCTGCTGCATGGCCTGTTGCAGGCCCTGCTTGTCAGCGCCCTGGGCCGCACTGATCTCGCGGCTCAAGTTGAGCTTGAGCTGGCGCAGCCGGCTGCTTAATTCGTCCAGGTAGCTTTCGGCCGACTGCATGCTCGACAGCTGCTGGTTGAGTTGCAGGTTGAAGCTCGCGCCCTTGCTGCGCGTGCGCTCAGCGGCCGGCGCCGGGGTGGCCGCCGGCTCGGCCTTGCTGGCCAGCGGCGCGGGCGAATCGCGCAGGACCGCCTGGCGGCGTTCCTGGGGATCAAGGGCGGTGATGGCCGTTAGCGGCTTTTCAACCTTCATGGCGGGTCTCGTTCAGGCAGGCGAATTACAGGAGGTCGAACAGCGACAGCTCGTTGACCGTCAGGTAGGTCTTCTGCGTCGCCTGCAGGGCCAGTTTGTAGTTCTGCAAATCAATGCTGGCGCCGGCGTAATCCAGGCCAGCCAGGTCGCCATCGATCTGCTTGTTGACCAGCGATACATCCTGGTTGCTGTCATTGAGCAGGGTCAGGGTGTTCTGCCGCCCGCCCAGCTCGGTGATGCTGCTGAGCACCTCGCCATGGGTGGCATCGAGCTGGGTAATGGCATCGCGAATCTGCTGCACGGTGGCCGGGTCGGTGCTGTCCAGGGCCGGGTCTTGCAGCAGCTTGACCACGCTGTGCAGGTTATTCAGAAAATCCATGCCGGTGCCAAACACCCCGGCAATCGCCACGTTCTCCTGCACCAGCACACCATTGGCCACGGCGGCCTGGCGGGTCTTGTCATTGCCGTTGGCGCTGTAGGTTTCAGTGGCGCTGTCATAGACCACGGCGGGGCGGTCGGTGAGCGTGCCGGAGAACAGGTAACGGCCCTCCTCGTCGCGCACATTCAGGTAGCTGAGCAAGGTGTTTTCCAGACTGCCCAGTTCGCTGGCCATGGCATTCAGGTCTTTGGCGGTGTTGGAGCCGTTGGCCGCCCACAGCAGCAGGTCGCGCGCCTCGATCATGGTGTCGGAGGTCGATTGCAGGTTGGTTTCCTGGATCGACAGGTTGCTCGACACATTGGTGATGTTCTTGCCGTACTGGGTCAGGCTCGCCTCGGCGCGCTGGATACGCAGCAAGCGCACGCTGGCCACCGGGTCATCCGAAGGTTTGAGAATGCGCGTGCCATCGGACATTTTCTGCATCAGCTCGGCCATCTCCGCCGAGTTGCGGTTCATCGAGCTGAGCATGGTGGCAGCGGTCTGCGAGTTGGTAATACGCATGGCAATTCTCTTGGTTGATCAGGGCCAGTTCTTATAAAAAGGCGGCTAAACAGGCTGTGTGAAAACGTAGCGAGCGAAGGTTAGGCAAGGCAAAAACAGGCG
>JBCECW010000147.1:0-7986 GCA_039207785.1 Pseudomonas sp.
CCGACTCGCGCCTGGACGCCCTGGCGGCCATCGTCAACCCCAAGCGCATCCTGCCGACCACCATGGAATTCGTCGACATCGCCGGCCTGGTAGCGGGCGCCTCGAAAGGTGAAGGCCTGGGCAACAAGTTCCTGGCCAACATTCGCGAAACCGACGCCATCGCCCATGTGGTGCGCTGCTTCGAAGACGAAAACGTGATCCACGTTTCCAACAGCGTCGACCCCAAGCGCGATATCGAGATCATCGACCTCGAACTGATCTTCGCCGACCTCGACAGCTGCGAGAAACAACTGCAGAAAGTGACCCGTAACGCCAAAGGCGGCGACAAAGACGCCGTGGCGCAGAAAGCCCTGCTGGAACAGCTGATCAACCACTTCACCGAAGGCAAGCCCGCGCGCAGCCTGATGAAGAACATGAGCAACGAAGAGAAGCTGCTCATTCGTGGCTTCCACCTGCTGACCACCAAGCCGGTCATGTATATCGCCAACGTCGCTGAAGACGGCTTCGAGAACAACCCACTGCTCGACGTGGTAAAAGCCATCGCCGAGGAAGAAGGCGCGGTTGTGGTGCCGGTGTGCAACAAGATCGAAGCGGAAATCGCCGAGCTCGATGACGGCGAAGAAAAAGACATGTTCCTCGAAGCCCTGGGCCTCGAAGAGCCTGGCCTGAACCGCGTGATTCGTGCCGGCTACAACATGCTGCACCTGCAAACCTACTTCACCGCCGGTGTTGAGGAAGTGCGGGCCTGGACCGTGCGTGTCGGCGCTACCGCCCCGCAAGCCGCTGGCGTGATCCACACCGACTTCGAAAAAGGCTTTATCCGCGCCGAAGTGATCGCCTACGACGACTTTATCCAGTTCAAGGGTGAAGCCGGTGCCAAGGAAGCCGGTAAATGGCGCCTGGAAGGCAAGGAATACATCGTCAAAGACGGCGACGTGATGCACTTCCGCTTTAACGTCTAAGCAGCCGCGCCACAACAAAAAAGCCCTCTTTGCGAGGGCTTTTTCATTCTCTACCCCGCCTGGCCATCAACGCGGGCTCGCCACAACATCGGCCCATAGCGGTACAGAAACAGCCCGAACGCCGCGCACCAGCAAACGCCCGCCAGCCACAGCGACGGCGGATACCAGAACTGCACGCCAACCACGCGAAACAGCCCGCCCAGATTCAACAGCGCAAAAGCCCAGGCAATACCCGGAGGCGGCACCAGGGGACGCCCGGTGTGGCCCAAGGTAATACGCGCCAGCATCGCCAGGATCAGCCCGCCCATGGCGCCCACCGTCAGTGCATGCAAGGCCGAGGTCACGGGCAGCGCCATGTCGAAATGCCACGCGGCCATGGCCACGCACGCCAGCACCAGCCAGCCATAAGCCAGGTACAGCGACCACAGCAATGGCACGCGCCATATCGCGCGGTCATACCAGCGCCACCACCGCGCCGCATGGCCGAGCGCCAACAGGATAAACACCACGCCCACCAGCCACTGCGTATGCAGCGCCAGCCCGCTGACATAGCCCAGCGCCAGGGCCACCGTTACCGCCAGCAGGCTCCAATCCAGCCACGGCCAGGGCTGTACCGCGCGCTCCTTGTTCAGCCCGCGCTGGGTAAAGAATGGAATCACCCGCCCGCCAATCAGGCCCATCATGGCCGCCACCAGCCATACGCCGGCCCATGCCCCTTGCCGCTGCCAACCGTCATTGCCACTGGCCACACCCAGCAGCATCAGCAGATCGACACCGGCCAGCAGCACCAGCAAACCCACGGTGGGATAATTGCGCCGCTGCCGCACCACCCAGAGCAACCGCCCCATGGTCAGTGCCGCCGTCAGCAGAAACAGCAGGTTGGCCGCCAGCAACAGCAAGGGCATGGCCGACCACCAGCTCAGGCGCGCCACCAGCCAGATCACCACCAACACCGCCAGTGGCTTGCCAGACAGGCTCGGGCGCCCGGTCCAGGTCTGCACCGCGGTAAGCAGAAAGCCGACGATAATCGCGCTGGCAAAGCCAAAGATCAGCTCATGCCGGTGCCATGCCAACCAGCCGCCCATCGGCGCCGGCGCGTGGGGCTGCTGCAAGGCCAACAACCACAGCGCAATCGCCAGCAAGGCAAATACGCAGCCACCGAGAAAAAACGGGCGAAAGCCCAGGTCAAGCAACGCCGGGCGGCGCGGCGTATTACCCGTATCCGTGATCTGCATGGCCCATCCTCCAAACGCACTCGGTACGCCGGCATCCTGCGGCCAACCCGGCCCCCAAGCACAGGCGGTATGACGTCGCAGGTACGCTCTGGCTTGCCAGCGCCAGGTAATGGCCCGAAGATGGGCCCCAGTCAGTGTCTGGCTTGGAGCGCCAATGAATTCATCCACCCTGCCCCACGGCTCGCCTCACGCGGCCGCCTTCGCCAGCGCCATCAGCACCTTGCTCGCGGCCGCCAGCCAATGGCCGCAGACACGCGCCTGGGCCTGGTACCGGGTGAATGACCACCTGCACCTCAGCGGCCAGGGCGAGCCCGAGGCGCACTGGCCCGTCAGCCTGGGCACCGATGAACTCGACAGCTTCTGCCAACAGCAGCAACTGCGGCGCTGGGCCACCGGCAGCGGTGAAAGCGTGCTGGGCTGGCTACTGGCGCCGCAAGATTGCAGCGTAGAAGACGCCGCCGCCCTCGGCGAGCTGGCCCAGCAGCTGGCCCTGCAAACCCAGGCCGTCACCCTGGCCCGCGCGCAGCTGACGCAACGGGTGCTTTACGAAATTACCTACCTGGCCACCTCCACCCGCGAGCGCTCCGAGTTTCTCACCGGCGTTCACCAACAGCTGGCCAGCCTGATCGACGCAGAAAACTTCTACCTGTCGCTGTACGACTGCGACACCCGCAAGATCACCTACCCCTACTACGTCGACATCATCGACACCGAGGCGCTGGAAGCCGAGACCTACGAGTACCTCGACCCCGATCACCTATCCCTGACCGGCATGGTGCTGACCAGCGGCCAACCCTTGCTGATCGACGCCGCTGGCATTTATGCAGCAGAAGCCCAGGGGCGTTTTTTCTGCGTGGGGCACAAGCCCGAGTTCTGGATGGGCGCGCCATTAAAGAACGCGTCCGACGAAGTGTTCGGCATGCTTGCCATGCAGGTTTACGAAAAGTCGCGGGTCTACAGCTCCGAAGATCGCGCCTTGTTTCTGGTGGTAGTACGCCATGTGGCCATGGCCCTGGACCGCATCCTGCACCGCGCCGATCTGGAAGAAACCGTGTCGCGCCGCACCCTGCAGCTGTCCGAACTGAACCACGCACTGCGCCAGGAAGTGGCCGATCGCGAACGGGCCGAACACCTGCAGAGCGCGCTGTTCCAGATCACCGAACTGTCCAGCCAGCCCGGGGAAATGGTCGACCTGCTGCGCGGCCTGCACAGCATCGTTGGCGAGCTGCTATTTGCCCTTAACTTCTATATCGCCCTGTTCGACCGGCAACTGGACGAGGTCAGCTTCCCCTACTTCGTCGACGAACAACGCCGCGACCCGCCGCCCTCTCGCCGCGGCCAGCGCGGCCTGACCGAATATGTGATCCGCCAGCGCCGCCCCTGCCTGATCGACTACGACGAAGCCTCGCGGCTGATGGACGTCGGCGAAATCGAACGCAGCAACGAACCGGTGCGCTCGCAATCCTGGCTGGGTATTCCGCTGTTCGCCGACAACGACGTACGCGGCGTGCTGGTGGTGCAAAGCTACGAACCCAACGTGCGCTACACCCTGCGCGACCAGGAATTGCTCACCTTCGTTTCGCGCCATATCGACACCGCGTTCTCGCGCCGCAACGCCGCCGAAGCCGTACAAGCGGCCAACCTGCAACTGGAAGAACGCGTGCAAAGCCGCACCCGCGAGCTCGACTACGCCAACGCCAAACTGCAACACGAAAACACCCACGACTCGCTGACCGGCCTGCCCAACCGCAGCCACCTGCAACACCGCCTCAACCTGGCCTGGCACGACTTCCACAACCATGGCCGGCAACTGGCCGTGATGTTTATCGACCTCGACCGTTTCAAGCTGATCAACGACAGCCTGGGCCACCACTTTGGCGACCTGCTGCTTACCGAAGCCGCCGCCCGCCTGCGCGCCTGCCTGCGCGGCAGCGACCTGCTGGCACGCCTGGGCGGCGACGAATTCGCCGTACTGGCCCCCGGCGCCCCGCTGGAAGTGGCCATAGGCGTGGCCGAGCGCATCCTTACCGAATTCGATGTGCCCTTTGTCATCGACGGCCACACCCTGTTTTCCTCGTGCAGCATCGGCATCGTCAGCGCCGACCGGCAATTCCACCTTGAACCCGCCGACCTGCTGCGCGACGCCGACACCGCCATGTACCGGGTAAAAAACGCCGGCCGCGACAGCTTTGCCGTGTTCAACCAGGAACTGCGCCGCGAAGTGTCCGACCAGATGGAACGCGAAGGCGCCCTACGCAACGCCCTCAAGCGCAACGACGAACTGGTGCCCTACTTCCAGCCCATCGTCAATGTGCGCACGGGCGAGCTGGTGTCGCTGGAGGCCCTGATTCGCTGGCAACAACCGGACGGCAGCGTGCTCGCCCCCGGCCATTTCCTACCAGCCCTGGAAGGCCTGCGCCTGATCGGCCGCCTGGACCTCTACATGCTCAACAGCGTGGCGGAAATTCTTGCCCAACCCGAGCACGCCAACTGGCCGCCGGTGCACGTCAACTGCTCCAGCTACAGCATCACCCGCCCCGAATTCGCCGAAGAAGTGCTGGCCCTGCTGGCCCGCCACAACATCGCCCCGGCGCGTATCTGTCTGGAACTCACCGAAGGCGCCCTGGTGGCGGAACCCGCGCAGGCACAACGCACCATGCAGCAGCTGTCCGAGCAAGGTATGAGCGTGGTGCTCGACGACTTCGGCTCCGGCTTCTCCTCGCTGAGCTACGTGCACCAATACCAATTCAGCGGTTTGAAGATCGACAAATCCTTTATCTTCGAACTCACCACCAGCTCGCGCAGCCGCGCGATCGTACGTGCCATCGTGCGTATGGCCGAATCGCTGGGGTTATCGGTAGTGGCCGAAGGCGTCGAAGACGAAGCCACCCTGCAGCTACTCAAAGAGATCGGCGCCGGCCAGGCCCAGGGCTACTACTTCGCCAAACCGCTGGCCCTGCAAACGCTCACGCAAAACCCACTGATGCAGCCAAGCGGCGCTAACAATGGCATAGGCCAGCAGAAGCTAAGCGATTGATCGTGCGTGGAAAAAAGGAAGAATTTCAGCTTGACAGCCAAGCCCCAGCCAAGAATAATGCGCGCCACTTGGCTACATAGCTCAGTTGGTTAGAGCATAGCATTCATAATGCTGGGGTCCGGGGTTCAAGTCCCTGTGTAGCCACCAAACAAAACAAAGGCTTACCTTCGGGTAGGCCTTTGTTGTTTCTGGGGTTTGGATTTCGCCTCGCTCGTTGCTCCTACGAATACAGCAACGTCCTCATCAAACACCCCGCCTCCAATATCTATCCAGCCCATATCCAACTACGCCACCAACCACTATCGGTAGTAGCGCATAGATCGGGATAAAGATGATTCCAATCGACGACTGAGCATCCGCAGCGAGATCGAGCTGGTAATGCGCCCAGGCGATATAGGCAAAGCCAGCCAGCGCCGGGGCGAGCAGTGAAAGCGGACGATGGTAGAAAAAACTGATCGCCAGGACGCTGCCCCAAGCTACTGCATTAAAACCGCACAACAGCATCAAGCCGCCTAGGCCCGCACTGGTGTACTGCAGCAATCCATCTATGCCCTTCAGCAGACGAGCCAGATAGGGAAGCAGAACGCCGATAATCAAAACGGCAAGGCGAGCATTGTGCATGGACTGACTCCGTTAAATCTGGGTTGTCAGAGATGTCATGATTTGCCTCATGAAAGATACAACCTTCTCGTAGGTCTTTATTTTTGTCTCGTTGACCTACATCTCGTCGCTCTGATTCAGCCTGGATACCGCGAGTTGGCCGGCTTATCTCGCTCAAGTGGTGTGGTTATTTACACAGCACTATCAGCTACGCCAGCCGAGGTGAACTTATGGATAGGTTCAATGCGCTCCATCTGCCGCATCGTCTAGTGCGAAGGAGTTTCTCCAACAGCGCTGCTGGCCACCCGCCAGACGTAAGCCTGAAAAAACCATGCTCGTATTCCAATCAAAATAGTCCGACCGACGATTTGTTGCGCGGTGCGCAACACGCTATAGTGCAGCCATGATCAGGTCCTTCCAACACAAGGGGCTTGGTCGATTCTACGCAACGGGCAGCACCCAAGGCGTGCAAGCAGCCCATGCCAAGCGGCTGCGGATTCTGCTTTCGGCACTGGATACAGCTACTTCGTTAGACGATATGGCAGTTCCAAGTTTTCGATTGCACCCGCTTAAAGGTGACAAGCAAGGGCGCTGGTCAATCGCAGTTAATGGCAATTGGCGAGTGACTTTCGAGTTCCGTGACGCAGACGCCTACGTGTTGAATTACGAGGACTACCACTAATGAACATGCACAACCCTCCCCACCCCGGCGAGTTCATCACTGAGGCATATCTGGAGCCCAACGGCGTAAGCGGCCGCGAGCTGGCACAGGCACTTCGCGTCTCGCCATCCACCCTTAGCCGCGTGCTCAATGGCTCCAGCCGCGTCACCCCGGATATGGCGCTGCGTTTATCGGTGGCGCTCGGTCGCTCCGCAGAAAGCTGGCTGGCCATGCAGGACGCCTACGACCTGTGGAACGCCCGTGAGTCATTCGATGAAAGCAGCGTGGGTAAATTGGCTTTGGCGTAAACCGGCGGCTACTCCGACGCATTCCCCGCCAAACACCCCTTATCCAACTTCGCCCTCACCTTCACCGCCGTCTCGGCCTTGGTTATCTTGCCGTCCCGGTTAAAGTCCAGCCCGGCATTCTGGATATAGCGCTTGGGATGCTCAGGGTCGCTTTTGTCGAAGAGCACGTAGTCCAACGGTTTGCCGATGGCGACCGGCCAGAGGATGGCCATATACACATCCTCCAGGGACTTCAATTTCCCCGCCCGCGGCAGAAAGTATTTTTCCACGTAGTCGAGTTGTTTTACCGCGCTCATGGCGGCCAGTTGCTGGCAGGTGGTGCCGAGTGCCTGGGCGGTGCTGGGCATAAATTGGATCAGCCCGACCGCGCCGCTACCGGCGGCGTTCTTTATAGAAGGGCTAAAGGTTTCGCCGGACTCGAAGGCCATGCAGGCCATCAGGTAGTTCGGTTCGACCTTGAGTGTGGTGGCGACATCCACCAAGCGGTCGCGGAAGGGTTTGGATACTTTCTGGCCCCAGGCAAGCATATAAGCCTCCTCGTTGTGGATAACTCCTCAGGTTCAGGGTTTGCCCAGCCACACTTCCAACGAGCCCATCGGCGCACTGATGGCCCGCACCCGGTAGGGATAGGCCGTGGAAAACCCCAGCGACTTCAGTTGCTCGACAACCACGGTCGCCTGCTCGGCGTCCTGGTCGTTGAAGTAGCGAACATTGGGGCTTTCCGGAATCTGTGCTTTGCCGCTGATGTTCTCGATGCCGGGAACTGCGAACCCCAGGCCGGACAGGTTGTTTTGCAGTTGTTGCATGGTTTGCCGCTGCGTTTCGTCGTTGATATGGATAAACACCCTCGTGGCTTTCGGTTTCGGCAGGCTCATTTGCACCGGCGATTGCACGGGCGTCAGGCTTTCGTTGCGAATGCTGATTTTCTCGGCGAGGTTGGCTTTTAAACTCACCTCTTCCGGTGACGCTTCACCTTTTTGCTCTTTGGATTCCAGCTGCGCGACCTTGGCCAGGTCCTCTTCGTTTTCCTTGATGTGCTTGTCCACCAGTTGCTCGTAGTTGCTCCAGGCCTGGCGGATAGAGCCGTTGGGGGAAACGGCGACAAAGTATTCGGACAGCAGCTTGCGCTTTTGCAGGCTGTCGGCCTCCAGCACCATGCCCAGCACCGCCTGGTTGATGCCGG
>JBCECW010000148.1:0-7926 GCA_039207785.1 Pseudomonas sp.
GCCTTCTACCAGGCCGTCGCGCTTGCCTTTGCTCAGGGTCACCACGTCGAACTGACCGATCTGCGATACGCCGCGCGGTACGTCGAGGATCAAGCCACGGATTTCAGTGCTTGGCGCGCTCGGCATAAAGGTGGAGTTCACATGGCGCTCTTCGGTGGGGAAGAGACGGTCGCCGTTACGTACTTCCTGGGTGGTGCGGGTGAGGGTCAGCGTGGCTACGCCGTCTTCTTCGGCAACCACCTGGCCGCCACCGATATCGTCGGCGTTGATGCCGAGGAATTCTTTGGTGTCCGGGTCGGTGTAGGTACGGCCCTGGCGGAAGATGCCGTAGACCGGGTGCTGTTCATCGAAGGTGCCGCGGGCGTAGATACGGTCGCCAGCGCCGCTGACCACGCGCTCGGCCGAACCGGCAACCACGTAGTTGGCTTTGATAAAGTCCTGATCGCTATCGACGATGCGGTTTTTCAGCAGGAAGCTGTCGATGGCTTCCAGCGGAATGGTCGGAATGGCTTGGGCCATCGGCGTGCTGCGCACTTGTGGCGACAGCTTGATGGTGCCGCGCGATTCGCCGCGGTTGAGGGTCAGGCGTGGCTGGCCGTCAACGTAGGTCAGCGAAAGCTGGTCGCCCGGGTAGATCAGATGAGGATTTTCAACCTGCGGGTTGGCGTGCCAGATCTCAGGCCATTTCCATGGCTCACTGAGGAACTTGCCGGAAATATCCCAGAGGGTGTCGCCCTTGACCACGGTGTAGCGGTCCGGGTGACCTTCCTTGAGCTGCACTTCGGCCTGGGCCAAGCCAGTGGCGGCTAGGAGTAGCAGGGCGAGTAGTGATTTCCTCATGCGGTGAATCCCTTTATTATGTGTCTTCACGTAGAACGCCCAAGGGCTGCTCCGAAACCCTCGGAAGCCGCGGCCTGAAGCCGTTTTTCAATGCTGCTCAGCATATTAGCAGCGGATTTTGACTTTATTCCACAAGTGCATCACACAACGCATATGGCAATCCTAAACATCCTCGAGTTTCCCGACCCGCGCCTGCGTACCATCGCCAAGCCCGTAGACGTGGTTGACGACGCCCTGCGCCAGTTGATCGACGACATGTTTGAAACCATGTACGACGCGCCGGGCATCGGTTTGGCGGCCACGCAGATCAACGTGCACAAGCGCGTGGTGGTGATGGACTTAAGCGAAGAAAAGAACGAGCCCCGGGTGTTTATCAACCCCGAGATCGAAACGCTGACCGATGAGATGGAGCAGTACCAGGAAGGCTGCCTCTCGGTGCCGGGCTTCTACGAAAACGTCGACCGCCCGCAAAAGGTCAGAATCAAGGCGCTGGACCGCGACGGCCAGCCCTATGAACTGATCGCCGAAGGCCTGCTCGCCATCTGCATCCAGCACGAGTGCGACCACCTCAACGGCAAGCTGTTCGTGGACTACCTATCTACGCTCAAGCGCGACCGGATCAAGAAAAAGCTGGAAAAGCAGCACCGCCAGCAGGCGTAACGCCACGCACAAAACAAGGCTTGCCACGGCAAGCCTTTTTTATTTTTGGATGACAAGTGAGCGCCCCATGAGCCAAGTCCTGCGCCTCGTTTTCGCCGGCACCCCCGAGTTCGCCGCCGAACACCTCAAAGCCCTGCTCGCCAGCCAGCACGAGATCGTGGCGGTATATACCCAGCCGGATCGCCCCGCCGGCCGTGGCCAAAAGCTGATGCCCAGCCCGGTCAAGCAGTTGGCGCTGGAGCACAACATCCAGGTGCTACAGCCGCCGACCCTGCGCGACCCGACCGCCCAGGCCGAACTCGCCAGCCTGAATGCCGACCTGATGGTGGTGGTGGCCTACGGCCTGATCCTGCCGCAAGTGGTGCTCGATACCCCGCGCCTGGGCTGCATCAATAGCCATGCCTCCCTGCTGCCGCGCTGGCGTGGCGCCGCGCCGATCCAGCGCGCGGTGCAGGCCGGCGACGCCGAGAGCGGTGTGACCGTGATGCAGATGGAAGCAGGCCTGGACACCGGGCCGATGCTGCTCAAAGTCAGCACCGCCATTACCGCCCAGGACACCGGCGGCAGCCTGCACGACCGCCTGGCCGAGCTTGGTCCACCGGCCGTATTGCAGGCGATTGCAGGCCTCGCCGCCGGCACCCTGCAGGGCGAAGTGCAGAACAACGACCTGGCGACCTACGCGCACAAGCTCAACAAAGACGAAGCGCGCCTGGACTGGAGCCGCCCGGCAGTGGAGCTGGAGCGCCTGATCCGCGCCTTCAATCCCTGGCCGATCTGCCACAGCACGCTCAATGGCGAAGCGCTGAAAGTGCTGGCCGCTCAACCCGCCCAAGGCCACGGCACGCCAGGACAAATCCTGCACGCCAGCCGCGAGGGTCTAGTGGTCGCTTGCGGCGACGGCGCCCTGTGCCTGACCCGTCTGCAACTGCCCGGCGGCAAAGCGCTGAATTTCGCCGACCTGTTCAATAGCCGCCGCGAGCAATTCGCCGTGGGTACCGTCCTGGGGGCCAGCGCATGAATCCGCGTCTGGCAGCGGCCAATGCGCTGGCGACCGTGCTCTCGGGCAAAGCCTCGCTCAACAGTTCGCTGCCCAAGCAACTGGACAAGGTCGAGGCACGCGACAAAGGCCTGACCCAGGACCTGGCCTTTGGCACCGCCCGTTGGCAGCCGCGCCTGAGCGCCCTGGCCGAACGCCTGCTGCAAAAGCCGTTCAAGGCCGCCGACCGCGATGTCGAAGCGCTGTTGCTGGTCGGCTTGTACCAGTTGCTCTACACCCGTATTCCCGCCCATGCCGCCATCGGTGAAACCGTCGGCGCGGCAGAAAAGTTGAAGAAACCGTGGGCCAAAGGGCTGCTCAACGCCGTGCTGCGCCGCGCGCAACGGGAAGCAGAAGGGTTGTTGCTGGAACTGGACCACGACCCCATGGCCCGCACCGCTCACCCGCGCTGGCTGCAAAAGGCCCTGAAGGCATTCTGGCCCGAGCAATGGGAAGCTATCTGCGCCGCCAACAATGCCCATCCGCCGCTGATTCTGCGGGTCAACCGCCGCCTGGGCAGCCGCGACGAGTACCTGGCCGAGCTGCAACGCGTGGGCTTCGAAGCCCAGGCCTGTGCATTCAGCCGCGACGGCATCCTGCTCGCCGAGGCCTGTGACGTCACCACGCTGCCGGGCTTTGCCGAAGGCCGCGTCAGTGTGCAGGACGAAGCCGCACAACTGGCTGCCGACCTGCTCGACCTCGCCCCCGGCCAACGTGTGCTGGACGCCTGCTGCGCCCCCGGCGGCAAAACCTGCCACCTGCTGGAAGCCGAACCGGCCCTGGCCGGGGTGGTGGCCATCGACCTGGAAGCCAAGCGTCTGGTGCGAGTGAAAGAGAACCTGGAGCGCCTGAACCTGGATGCCGAACTGATTGCCGCCGATGCCCGCGACACCAAGGCCTGGTGGGACGGCAAAAGCTTCCAGCGCATTCTGCTCGACGCGCCTTGCTCGGCCACCGGCGTTATCCGCCGGCATCCGGATATCAAGCTGACCCGCCAGGCCGACGACATTCCCGCCCTCGCCACCTTGCAAGGCGAACTGCTGGATGCGCTGTGGCCGACCCTGGAAGTCGGTGGTGTGCTGGTCTACGCCACGTGCTCAACCTTGCCTACGGAAAACACCGAAGTGGTCGCCGCATTTCTAAGTCGTACCCCAGGCGCTCGCGAGTTGGATATTGCCGGCCAACAGGGTCGGCAACCGCCAGGCTTGAAGCAGCCGCACGGGCGCCAACTGCTGGCGCAAGAAGGCGGCCACGATGGCTTTTATTACGCCAAACTGATCAAGATCGCTGCCGCGCCGCGCGCCGAATGACGGCCTGTGCAGGCGCCGCACAGGTCTGCTATTTTCGCGCTCGCCTACTGTAGGTCTAGGGATACACACGGATGAAGATCATCATTCTTGGCGCCGGTCAGGTCGGCGGCACACTGGCCGAACACCTCGCCAGCGAGCACAACGACATCACCGTGATCGACACCGACGGCGACCGCCTGCGCGACCTCGGTGATCGCCTGGATATCCGCACCATTCAGGGCAAGGGATCATTCCCTACCGTGCTGCGCCAGGCCGGTGCCGATGACGCCGATATGCTGGTGGCGGTGACCAACAGCGACGAGGTGAATATGGTTGCCTGCCAGGTGGCCTACACCCTGTTCCATACCCCGACCAAGATTGCCCGTGTGCGCGAAGCGGCCTACCTGACCCGTGCCGGCCTGTTCGATAACGACGCCATTCCAGTGGACGTGCTGATCAGCCCGGAACAGGTGGTGACCAACTACATCAAGCGCCTGATCGAACACCCCGGCGCCCTGCAGGTAATCGACTTCGCCGAAGGCAAGGCGCAGCTGGTCGCCGTAAAGGCTTATTACGGCGGCCCGTTGGTGGGCCAGCAGTTGCGCCAGTTGCGCGAACATATGCCCAACGTCGACACCCGCGTGGCTGCCATCTTCCGCCGCGACCGGCCGATTCTGCCCCGTGGCGACACCGTGATCGAAGCCGATGACGAGGTGTTTTTTATCGCCGCCAAGGCGCATATCCGCGCGGTGATGAGCGAAATGCGCCGCCTGGAAGACAGCAATAAACGCATTGTCATCGCCGGCGGTGGCCATATCGGTGAGCGCCTGGCCGAGGCCATCGAAAGCCGCTATCAGGTAAAGATCATCGAGATGAACCCGGCACGTTGCCGCTACCTGTCCGAGACCCTGGACAGCACCATCGTGCTGCAGGGCAGCGCCTCGGACCGCGACTTGCTGGTGGAAGAAAATATCAGCGACGCCGATATCTTCCTGTCGCTGACCAACGATGACGAAGCCAACATCATGTCGTCCTTGCTGGCCAAGCGCCTGGGCGCGCGCAAGGTGATGACCCTGATCAACAACCCGGCCTATGTCGACTTGGTGCAAGGCGGCGAGATCGATATCGCCATCAGCCCGCAGCTGGCCACTATCGGCACCTTGCTAGCCCATGTGCGCCGTGGCGATATCGTCAGCGTGCATTCCCTGCGCCGGGGTGCGGCCGAAGCCATCGAGGCGATTGCCCATGGCGATGCAAAGTCGAGCAAGGTGATTGGCCGCGCCATCGAAGATATCGCCCTGCCGCCGGGCACCACCATCGGCGCCCTGGTGCGCGATGAGGAAGTGTTGATTGCCCACGACGATACGGTGATCGAATCCGGCGACCATGTGATTCTGTTTCTGGTGGACAAGAAGTACATCCGTGACGTCGAGCGCCTGTTCCAGGTCGGCCTGACGTTTTTCTAAAGGAGGCCGACCATGCTCGAATCCCTGGAGAAAATGCTCGGCAAAGGCATCGATAACGCTCTGCTGCGCTTCGGTTTGGGCAAGGGGTATCTGGACCTGAACGAGCCCGGCAAAGCCGCCGAACACCTGCAACGCTGTGTCGACTTCGACCCCGGCTATTCGGCGGCGTGGAAGCTGTTGGGCAAGGCGCACCAGGCGCTGGGCGATACGGCAGCGGCGCGCCAGGCCTGGGAGCAGGGCATCAGCGCCGCGCAAGGCAAGGGCGACAAGCAGGCGGAAAAGGAAATGGCAGTGTTTTTGCGCAAGCTGGATAAAAGCGCGAAGAGCTAAATCCAGCCTGGGCGCTATGCGTCGTGCTGGAAGATCAGGCCCACGCCGCTGGGCTCGAAACGCACTACTTCCATGCGCACGATGGGGGCCTCTACGGGTAGGCCCTGCACCTGGCCGCTAAAGACTTCGCCGATACTCAGCAGGCTTTTCGCGTCGTCGATCACCACAAATACGCCGCTCTCGGAAATGTCGCGGGTCGTCACCATCAACTGGCCGTGCACCGGATGATCGATGCGCAACTGAACCTTGAGGGGGCTGCGGCGGAACTCGCGCTTGTTATCCATGCTTATCCTGTCATGTCCGGGCGTCGGTGCTCAGACAGTAATAGCTATCCGGCCACGCATCAATACCACTTCTTCTCGCCGTCGGGGCGCTTCTTGAAACGCTTCATGGTCCACATGTACTGGCTGGGGTAGGCGCGCACGTAACGTTCCACCACCTGGCTCATGGCGGCCACGGCCTCGGCGGTGTCGGTGCTGTACATGCCCTCGGGCGCCGCTTCCAGAATCACCTTGTAGCCCGAACCGTCTTCAAGACGCAGAGCATGCAGAAACACGCCAATGGCTTTGCCACCGGCGAGCATGCCGGGCACGAATTTGCTGGTGAGCGCCTGGATACCGCAGAAGGGCACGAATATGCCGGCGGACAGGCTCGGCTCCGGGTCCGCCGGAATACCCACCGAGCCGCCTTTGCGCACTTCCTTGATCACGCTGAGGATGCCTTCCTTGGTCGACGGTGCCACACGGTTGCCCAGCTGCACCCGCTGTTTGCGCAGCAGGTCGTCGACGGCTTTGAGTTTCGGCGGGCGGTAGAAAATGATCGGTTTGCACTGGTTGCAGTAGAAGTGGTTAAGCACCTCCCAGTTGCCCAGGTGGCTGGTGATACCGACCACGCCTTTGCCGGAGGCCAGCGCCGCGTGCAGCACCTCCAGGCCTTCGACCTCACGCACCAGCTTTAGCGATTTTTCCGCCGGCCATACCCAGGCACAGGCGCTTTCGGTGAGGGTTTTGCCGATATCCATCAGGCTCTTTTTCAGCAGCCGGTCGTGGGCGGCGGCGTCCAGCTCGGGGAAGCATTTGCTCAGGTTGATGCTGGCGACCCGGCGCGAGCTGTTGGAAAAGCGCCACATCAGCCAGCCGATAGCCCCGCCCAGCCCCTGTACCGCGCGCCACGGCAGCAGGGCGAACAAGCGCAGAAAACCGACGATCAATGCACCTTTGAACTTTTCCACCGCACATTCCCCGAATTCAAACAGGCGCGCATTGTAACCAGACCGAGGCTATTTAGCCGCGTAGCTCGGCATAACGGCTGCAATCCTGGGTATGGTCCATGACCATGCCGGTAGCCTGCATAAAGGCGTAGCAAATGGTTGGCCCGACAAAGGTGAAGCCGGCCTTTTTCAGCGCCTTGCTCATGGCTTCGGCCTCGGGGGTTACCGCCGGCACAGCGCTGCGGCCAGGGAAATGATTGACCTTGGGCACACCCCCGACAAATGACCACAGCAGCCCGGCAGGGTCGGGCAAGCGCAGCCAGGCCTGGGCGTTTTGCCGCGCGGCCTTGAGTTTCAGGCGGTTGCGGATGATGCCGGGGTCTTGCATCAGCACTTCGATTTCAGCATCCGTCAGCTGCGCCAGGCGCTCGGGGTCGAAGCCGAACAGCACCTGGCGGTAGCGCTCGCGCTTCTTCAATACGGTGATCCACGACAGCCCGGCCTGGAAGCCTTCGAGCAGCAGCATTTCGAACAGATGGCCGGCATCGCTTTGCGGTACGCCCCATTCCTGGTCGTGGTAGGCGATGTACAGCGGGTCGTCGTTGCACCAGAAGCAGCGTGGCATAGGGCTCCTAGGGGAGGGTGAGGGTGGTTTGCGGGGTTAATCGGGTATACTCCCGCCCTTTCTGTCGCAGCCTCAGTACAGGTGAAATTAGTGAGCCAGCCTACGCCTGCCGTGCGCACCTTCCAAGACTTGATCCTCGCCCTCCAACAGTACTGGGCCGAGCAAGGTTGTGTGGTGCTTCAGCCCTACGATATGGAAGTCGGCGCCGGCACCTTCCACACCGCCACGTTTTTGCGCGCCGTCGGCCCGGAAACCTGGAACGCCGCCTATGTGCAACCCAGCCGCCGTCCCGGTGATGGCCGCTACGGCGAAAACCCCAACCGCCTGCAGCACTACTACCAGTTCCAGGTGGTGCTCAAGCCGAACCCGGACAACTTCCAGGAGCTGTACCTGGGTTCGCTCAAGCGCATCGGCCTCGACCCGCTGGTGCACGACATCCGTTTCGTTGAAGACAACTGGGAATCGCCGAC
>JBCECW010000149.1:0-7903 GCA_039207785.1 Pseudomonas sp.
AAGCTGATCATCACCTCGGCCACCATCGACCTGGAGCGTTTTTCCAAGCACTTCGATAACGCGCCGATCGTGGAAGTGTCGGGCCGCACCTTCCCGGTGGAAACCTGGTACCGGCCCCTGGTCTCCGAGGTGGACGAGGAGGGCGAGAGCCTGGTGGACGACCTCAGCGTCGACCAGGGCATTCTGGCCGCGCTGGATGAAATCGAGGCGTTCGAACGCAGTGAAGGCAAGCGCCCTGGCGATGTGCTGGTGTTCTTGCCCGGCGAGCGCGAGATTCGCGACTGCGCCGACCTGCTGCGCAAAGCCAACCTGCGCCTGACCGAAGTGCTGCCGCTGTATGCGCGCCTTACCCCGGCCGAGCAGCAGAAGATTTTCGCGCCCATGGCCGGGCGCAAGATCGTGCTGGCCACCAACGTCGCGGAAACCTCGCTGACGGTGCCGGGCATTCGTTATGTGATCGACAGCGGCACTGCGCGTATCAGCCGCTACAGCTACCGCGCCAAGGTGCAACGCCTGCCCATCGAGGCGGTGTCGCAGGCCAGCGCCAACCAGCGCAAAGGCCGCTGCGGGCGGGTGGAACCGGGCATCTGCGTGCGCTTGTACAGCGAAGAAGACTTTCTCGCGCGGCCGGCCTTTACCGACCCGGAAATCCTGCGGACCAACCTCGCCGCCGTCATCCTGCAGATGCTGCACCTGCGCCTGGGCGAGATCGACGCCTTTCCCTTTATCGAGCCGCCAGACGGCAAGGCCATCAGCGACGGCTTTACCCTGCTGCAAGAACTCTCGGCGGTAAACCGCGAAAGCCAGCTGACCCCGATTGGCCGGCAACTGGCGCGCCTGCCCATCGACCCGCGCCTGGGGCGCATGGTGCTGGAGGCGGCCAAGCTTGGCAGCCTGGATGAAATCCTGATCGTCGCCAGTGCCCTGTCGGTACAAGACCCGCGCGAGCGGCCGATGGACCGCCAGCAAGCGGCGGACCAGGCCCATGCGCAATGGAAAGACGTGGACTCTGACTTCGCCGCCCTGATCAACCTGTGGCGCGGCTTTGAAGAAAAGCGCCAGGAACTGGGCTCCAACCCGCTGCGTAACTGGTGCCGGAAAAACTTCCTCAACTACCTGCGCCTGCGCGAATGGCGCGATGCCCATCGGCAGCTGGTGCTGATTACCCGCGAACTCAAACTCGCGCCGGACGCATCCCGTAGGAGCCAGCTTGCTGGCGAAAACGATCCCAAGCAGAGCACCGTTGCCCCCGTTCGCGAGCAAGCTCGCTCCTACCAAAAGCCAAATGCGCAAACCGGCAAAAACGCCGAAGCCTTGGAAGCTGCCCAGCGGGCCAAGGATTACGCCGCCGTGCACAAGGCCATCCTCTGTGGCCTGCTCAGCCAGATCGGCCAGAAAACCGAAGACGGCGACTACCTGGGCGCGCGCCAGCGGCGTTTCTGGATTCATCCTTCCAGCGTGATCGGGCGCAAGAAACCGCAGTGGGTCATGGCCGCCGAGCTGATGGAAACCACCAAGCTGTTCGCCCGCCAGGTGGCCAAGATCGAGCCCGACTGGATCGAGCCGCTCGCCGGCCACCTGATCAAGAAAAACCACTTCGAGCCGCATTGGGAAAAACGCCGTGGGCAAGTGGTGGCCTTTGAACAGATCACCCTCTATGGGCTGATCGTGGTTGGCCGCCGCGCCGTGCATTTCGGCCCCATCGAACCGGTGGTGGCGCGCGAGCTGTTTATTCGCGAGGGCTTGGTGCGCGGTGAAATCCAGTCGCGGGCCAAATGCCTGAGCGCCAACCAGGAGCTGCTGGAGCTGTTCGACGAACTGGAAGCCAAGGCCCGCCGCCGCGATATCCTCGCTGACGAAGAAACCTTGTTCGCGTTCTACGACGCGCGCCTGCCGGCGGATATCTACCAGACCGCCACCTTTGACAGTTGGTACAAAACCGAAAGCGCGAAAAACCCGCAGCTGTTGATCATGCGCGAGGAAGATATCCTCGCCCGCGACGCCACCGAGGTGACCAAGGCGCAGTACCCGGACCAGCTGCAACTGGGCGATCTGCGTCTGCCATTGACCTACCACTTCGAGCCCAACCACCCACGCGATGGCGTCACCCTGCGGGTGCCTGCGCCGTTATTGCCGCAGATTCCCGCCGAGCGTTTGCAGTGGCTGGTGCCCGGCTTGCTGGAAGCCAAGTGCGTGGCGCTGATTCGCGAGCTGCCCAAGGCGCTGCGCAAGAACTTTGTGCCGGTGCCGGACTTTGTCAAAGCCGCGCTGGCGCGTATCGCCTTTGGCCAGGGTTCGCTGGTGCAGGCCCTTGGCGGCGAGTTGCAGCGGATGACCGGCGTGCGGGTCAGCGAAGAGGCGTGGGCCGAGGCCGAGCAGCAGGTGGAAAACCACCTGAAAATGAATCTGGAAGTGGTCGATGGCCAGGGCAAATTGCTCGGTGAAGGCCGCGACCTGGCCGAGCAGACCGCGCGCTTTGCCGAAGCCAGCCAGGCTGCGCTGGCCATGGTGAAAACCGACAAGCAGCAGAAACCGGTGGAAGCCAAGGTGTTTGCCAAGGTGGCGCAAACCACCCAGCAAAATATCGCCGGCCTGTCGATGACCGTGTACCCGGCCCTGGTGGAAGAGGGCGGTACGGTCAAAGAGGGGCGCTTTGCCACGGCGGCCGAAGCCGAGTATCAGCACCGCCGTGCCTTGCAGCGCCTGCTGTTGCAGCAACTCAACGAGCCGGCGAAGTTCTTGCGCGGCAAGTTGCCGGGGCTGACCGACCTGGGCTTGTTGCACCGCGACCTCGGTCGCGTGGAAGCGCTGGTGGAAGATATCCTGCTGGCCAGCCTGGATAGCTGCATCCTCGACGGTGAAGACCCGCTGCCCCGCGATGGCGTTGGCCTGGCGGCTTTGGCCGAGAAAAAACGCGGCGCCTGGACCGAGCATGCCGAACGCCTGGCGCGCCTGACGTTGGAAATCCTCAAGCTCTGGCATGGCCTGCAAAAACGTTTCAAGGGCAAGATCGACCTGGCCCAGGCCGTGGCCCTTAACGATATCAAGGCGCAGCTGGGTAACCTGGTGTACCCAGGGTTTGTGCGTGAAACCCCGGCCGAATGGCTAAAGGAACTGCCGCGTTACCTGAAGGCCATCGAACAACGTTTTGACAAGCTTGGCGCGCAGTTGCAGAAAGACCGGGTCTGGAGCGGCGAGCTGGCCGGCCTATGGGCGCAGTTCAAAGCCCGCGCCGACAAGCATGCCCAAGAGGGTAAACACGACCCGCAGTTGGTGTTGTATCGCTGGATGCTGGAGGAATACCGGGTGTCGCTGTTTGCCCAGCAACTGGGCACCAAAATGGCGGTATCCGATAAGCGCTTGAACAAGCAGTGGAGTGCGGTGGAGGCGTGATCAGGCTTCTACTGCCCTGTCCTCAAATGCCAGCTGGGCCTGGTTGAGTTCGTCGATATTGCGTTCCACCCAATGGTCCAGCGCGCGGATCGGTTCGCTCAGCGACAGCCCCAGCGGCGTCAGCGAGTACTCCACCCGTGGCGGCACCTCGGCATAGGCCTGGCGCGCCACCAGGCCAAAACGCTCCAGGCGGCGCAGGGTCTGGATCAGCATCTTCTCGGAAATACCGCCCACCTGGCGGCGCAACTCGGCGGTGCGGTGGGTGCCGTGGGCCAGGGTGTGAATCAGCAGCAGCGCCCATTTATCAGCTAATACATTGAGCACATAACGCGCCGGGCAGGTGACGCTAAATACATTGCCGGCGCGGCAGGCGGCGTGGTCGTGCTGGTCGAGCATCGTGACGGTTCCGAAATAGTCTGGGATATCAAATTGATACTTACCGAAAGGTAGGTACTTGTGCGCTGGAAAGCAATCGCTAAGCTCAGGGCTCGCGTGTTTTGCGCGTTCCTGCCAACGCTATTGAAGGACTGCTTATGAAACTGTATTTCTCCTCCGGCGCTTGTTCCCTGGCACCCCATATCGCCCTGCTGGAAGCTGGCCTTACGTTCGAAACCGAGAAAGTCGACCTCAAGGCCAAGGTCACCGCCAGTGGTGCCGACTTCACTGCCATCAACAGCAAAGGCTATGTGCCGGCGCTGGTGCTGGATAACGGCCAGCTGCTCACCGAAGGCGCTGCCGTGCTGCAATATATCGCCGACCAGAACCCCGCCGCCGGCCTGGCACCGGCCCCCGGCAGCTTCGAGCGCTATCGGTTGCAAGAGTGGCTGACCTTTATTGGATCGGAAATTCACAAGCCTATGGGCTCGATGTTCAACCCGGCGCAATCGGCCGATTGGAAAGCCGCCGTCACCGCCAACCTGGGCAAGCGCCTGGATTGGCTAAGCCAGCAACTGGAGGGCAAGGACTACCTGCTGGGCGCGCAATTCAGCGTGGCCGATGCCTACCTGTTTACCGTGCTCAACTGGGCCAATTTTGTCGGCTTTGCCATGGCCCAGTGGCCGGTGGTGCAAGCCTTTAGCGCCCGAGTTGCGGCGCGGCCAAAGGTGGTCGAGGCCCTGAAGGCCGAAGGCCTGGTGTAAGACGTTCTACGTGCTGCGCCGGGCGGCTACCGTCAGCGCCTGGTAGGCACAGGCCTGGTTGCGGCCCTGGTGCTTGGCTTGATACAGCGCGGTATCGGCCTGTTTGACCAGCGCCGCCACATCGTCATTTTCGGCGTGCTGTGGATAGGCCACGGCCACGCCGAGGCTGACGCTCAAGACGCCCAGCGGGCTGCCAAGATGTTCGCGGCCCAGGTCAAACACTGCTTGGCGAATGTTTTCGGCAATCTCCAGGCAGTGGGCTTCGTTGGCCCCCGGTAGCAACAACATCATTTCCTCTCCGCCATAACGCGCGGGCAGGTCTTCGGCGCGGCGCGCACAGGAGGCCAGTACCGTGGCCACGGCTTGAATCGCGGCATCGCCGGCCACGTGCCCGTAGCGGTCGTTGTAGAGCTTGAAGTAATCGATATCGAGCATGATCACCCCCAGCGGCGCCCGGGTGCGGCGTACGCGGCCCAGTTCCTGCGGCAGCACGTCGTCGAGGCGGCGGCGATTGGCCAGGCCGGTGAGGGCATCCTCCAGGGAAAATTTCTGTAGCGCCTTATGGGCAGCGCGCATTTCGTTTTCCGCCACCTCGCTGCGCGATATCTGCTTTAGGAATACGCGGGCAAACGCGGCCATGCTCAGGCCTACCAGCAGCAATACCACGCCGGCCACGATCAGCTGCCGCCACCAGGGCAGGCGGATGGCCTGGGCGGAAATACCGGAGATTGCCACCAGCGGGAAGTCGCCAAAGCGCTGGAAGCTGTACATGCGTTCCTTGCCGTCCACCGACGACTCGATCAGCGCCGTGCCAGCGTCCTGCTGCGGCAGCAGGTCTTTGAAGATCGGCCCATGGGCGATGCTGGTGCCAATCACCTCTTTGACAAACGGGCGGCGGACCAGGATGGTGCCGTCGGCGTAGGTGAGGGTGAAGGCGTCTTCCTTGCTCACCCGGAACTGCGCGTAGAAATCATTGAAATAAGCGACCTTGAGGGTGGCCAGTGCCACGCCGGCGAAGCTGCCGTCGGCGGCGTTGATGCGCCGCGACACCGGAATGACCAGCTCGCCGGTGGAGCGGCTGGTGATCACCCGGCCGATATGCACGCCACGGTCATCGTGGTCGCGGTGGTAGATAAAGTATTCGCGGTCGGCGTTGTTGGCGTTGGCGGGAATCACCCCGCTGTTGGTCACCAGCCAGCGCCCGGTGCGGTCGTAGATAAACATGCCGTGCAGTTGCGGCAGCACATTGACTTGCCGGCTCAGGAACGCCTGCATCCGGCTGCTGTTGAGGCGCTCCAGACCTTCCCATTCGCTGCGCTCGACCACCCCCACCAGCAGGGTGTCGGCCTGGCGGATGGCGTCGCGCACATGGGCTTCGGTGGCGCGGGTCAGGTTGGTGGCGGCTTGCCGGGCCTGGAAAAAGGCTTGCCGGTAGGATTGGTAAAGCTGCCAGCCCTCCAGGGCCAGCACCACGCTTAAACCAAAACACACCAGGCCATAGGTCAGGCCGCGTAGCCGGTCGATATTCAGTGTCTGCGTGCGATCCATGGCACGTATTCGCCTGTTCAAGGGGCTAGGTCCCATTGAGCGTAGCCCAAGCTTGCAGGTCTCGGTGTATACACGGAAACCGCTTGGTGCGCGGAGCACACCCTACGAGACCGAGCGGAACGTTGAGCGCTTCGTTTAACCCGCAACCCTAGGGTGCGCTCCGCGCACCAAGACGATGGCAAATTAACCGCGGATCAGCTTGCGCAGGGCAAAGCGGTTGGGGTGGCAGGCTTCGGCCACATCACGGGGCAGGGGCAGCGGTTCGTCGTTTAGCCAGGCCGCCAGCAGCTCGGCGGCCAGCGGTGCGGTAATCAAGCCGCGCGAGCCGTGGCCGCTGTTGACGTACAGGCCAGGCAGCCACGGGCAGGGCGTGTCCGGCGTTTGCCGGGCGTCCTTGCGCAGTACGCCATAGGCCACGGCAAACGCCTCGCTATCAGCGACCGGGCCGACGATAGGCAGGTAGTCGGGGCTGGTGCAGCGAAACGCGGCGCGGCCTTGCAGCTCGGCAACCGGCAGGGCATCGGCGTTGAGCCGCTGTGCCAGGTCGGGGGAGATTTCATTGAGTAGTTGCAGGTTGCTGGCGTGTTCGGCGGCCGTCACGCTGAGGTCATCGCTATGGAAGTCGAAGCTGGCGCCCAAGGTGTGCTCGCCCTCGCGGGCCGGTGCTACATAGCCCTCGGCGCAGACCACGGTGCGCAGGGCGCGGCTTTCAGCGGTTTGCGCCAGGCGGGTGATCTGGCCGCGAATGCGCTTGAGCGGCAATGCCGCAGTGGGCGCAAAGGCACGCACATCGGCGGCGCCAGCCAGCACCACCACGCTGGCGCTGGCCAGGCACTGGTCGCCAGCGAAGGCCTGCCACTGGCCTGCTTCCCGGCGCAATTCCAGCGCCTGTTGATGCAGTTGCACCTGCACATTGGCGTGGGCGGCCAGCCGTTGGCATAGCGCCGGTGGATGCACCCAGCCGGCCTGTGGATAAAACAGCCCGCCGCTGGCCAGGGCGATGCCGGCGGCTTGCTCGGCGTCTGCCTGATTTAGCGGGTGCAGCAGGTCGGCCGGGAAGGCCGCCGCCAGTTGCGCCTGGCGGGCCTGTTCTTTGTCGTCGAACGCCAGTTGCAGCACGCCGCAGGCATCCCAGTCGTGGCCGCGTTGCAGGCGCTGGATCTGCCGGCGGGTATAGCCGAAACCGGCGACGATTAGCCGCGAAAGGCTGGTGCCATGGGCCGACAGCTTGAGATACAGCACCCCTTGCGGGTTGCCGGAGCCTTCCTGGGCAAGCGCGCCATGACGCTCCAGCACCGTCACCTGCCAGCCCCGGCTCGCCAGGCTGGCCGCCGTGGCGCAGCCGGCCAGGCCGGCGCCAATTACCAGCGCGGTACGCGGGCCCGTCAGCGCTGCGGGGCGGGCATACCAGGGTTTGCTGGTCGGTTGGGCTGGCGCGTCTTCCAGGCCAATAAAGTGCCCTTTGAGCACCTGCCATTTATGTCCCAGCCCGTCGACGCGCTTGAGCTTGAACCCCACCGCCTTTAACGCGCGGCGCACCACGCCGGCGGTAGTAAAGGTGCCCAGGGTGGTGCGCGACGTGGACAGGCGAGCCAACTGATCGAATAGCGCGGGTGACCACATCTCCGGGTTTTTCGCCGGGGCAAAACCGTCGAGAAACCAGGCGTCGATAGGCGCATCCAACTGCGGCAACAGCTCCATCACGTCGCCAATCAACAGGGTCAGCACCACGCGGCCGCCGTCGAACAGCAAGCGCTGGAAGCCCGGATGCACGGCCACGTATTGCTCCAGCAGCGGTTCGGCATAGGTGTGCAGCTCTGGCC
>JBCECW010000150.1:0-7879 GCA_039207785.1 Pseudomonas sp.
TAGGCGCCGATGCGTTCGGCTACCTGGGGGTAAAACTCGACAGCGGCCGTGGCCGTAGTGGCACCGGCCTGTTGCCGGTAGACAGCGACGACCGTGCTGCCGACAGCTACAGCAAGGCCGGCGCCGCGCTAAAACTGCGGCTGGCCGACAGCGTGCTGAAGATCGGTGAAATGAGCGTGGAAACCCCGGTCTTCGCCACCACCGATGACCGCCTGCTGCCAGAAACCGCCAGCGGCTTTTTGCTCACCAGCAAGGACATCGACGACCTGGAAGTGAACGCCGGCCACTTCACTGATTTTCGCAATAAAGACTCCAGCAACCGCCACGACGAGTTCTACGGCTACGGCGCCGATACCTCGGGCGGCGGCATCGGTTTTGTCGGCGGGCGCTATGCCGTTAGCGACGAGCTGAGCGCCAGCCTGTACGGCAGCGAGCTGCAGGACACCTGGCGCCAGTACTACGGCAATCTGGCCTGGGGAGCAGAGTTGGCGCCTGAGCAACGCCTGGCCCTGGACTTCAATCTTTACCGCACCCTCGATCACGGCAAAGCCCTGGCCGGCGAGATCGCCAACACCAGCTACAGCCTGGCCGCCACCTATAGCCTGGGCATTCACGCCCTGACCCTGGCCTACCAGCGTATCGATGGCGACACACCGTTCGATTACGTCGGTGGCGACTCGATCATGCTCGCCAACAGCATGCAGTACTCCGACTTCAACGCCCCGCACGAGCGTTCGTGGCAACTGCGTTATGAACTCGACCTGGCCGACTGGCTGCCAGGCCTCAGCTTGATGACGGCCTATACCCGCGGCAGCCAGATCGATGGCAGCCATGCTGCCGAGGGCGGTGCCTATAACCCGCTGGATGATGACAGCGGCGAGTTCGAACCGCTGTATGGCGACGGTGGCAAACATTGGGAACGCAATATCGCCATCAACTACGAAGTCGCTGATGGCGCCGCCAAAGGCTTAAGCCTGAGCCTGCTGCAGTCCACCCACCGGGCCAACAGCGCACAGGGCGAAGGCAGCCAGGATGAACTGCAACTGATCGTGCAGTACCCGCTGCACCTGCTGTAAACGCGCCATGACCTACAGGAGAAACAGCCGCAGCTGCTAGAGGCCAACCGCTCAATCCGTAACCTGCTCGGGCCCTCACTCGAACAGGACGTTCACCATGCTGCGACGGATTGCCTTGCTGCTGTGCTGCTACTCCCTTCCCCTATCGGCGGCGCCCTGCCCCGCCTGGCCACCCAGCCAAGCCAGTGGCGAAATCAGCGCGCTGGCCGACCAGCTCCAGCAATGGAACGCGCGCTACCAACGCCAGGGCGAGTCGCCGATTGCCGACGAGCTTTACGACCAGGCGCTGCTGCGCCTGCAGCAGTGGCGCGAATGTTTTCCCACGTCCAGCGCCAGTGAGCCACCGCCAGCGCCCGCCAACGGCGGCCCGCTTAAACATCCCGTTGCCCATACCGGCCTGAACAAATTGGCCGATGCACAGGCAGTGGCGGCCTGGATGCAGCCGCGCCATGACCTCTGGGTGCAACCGAAAGTCGATGGTGTGGCGGTCAGCCTGGTGTATCGCCAGGGCCGCTTTTACCAGTTGATCAGCCGTGGCGATGGGCTTTCCGGCCAGGACTGGACGGCCCACGCCGCGCAGATTCCCGCCATTCCAACCACGCTACCCACCGACGATGCACAGACGGTTATGCAGGGTGAGCTGTACCTGCGTTTGCCCGCCCATATTCAGGCAAAAAGCGGCAGTCTCGGCGCCCGCACGACCGTTGCCGGCCTGCTCAATCGCCAGGAACTAACAGCCAGCGAAGGCGAGCGTATCGGTCTTTTTATCTGGGAATTACCGCAGGGCGATGTGGAGATGCCCGAGCGATTGCAGCAACTGCGCCGCCTGGGATTTGCCGACAGCGCCGACTTCAGCAAACCCATTCAGCACTTCCAGGAAGCCGAACGCTGGCGTCGTCACTGGCACCAAAGCGCCTTGCCGTTTGCCACCGACGGCGTGGTGATTCGCCAGGGCCGCAGGCCACCCGGCGAGCGCTGGCGCGCCGAGCCACCGGGTACAGCGATAGCCTGGAAATACCCCTACGCCCAGGCACTCGCCGAAGTACGCCGAGTGGAGTTCAAGGTCGGGCGTACCGGGCGTATCACCCCGCTGCTGCACCTGCAACCGGTGCGTCTGGATGACCGCACCATTCGCCGGGTCAGCGTCGGCTCGCTGCGCCGTTGGCAGCGCCTGGATATCCGCCCGGGCGACCAGGTGGCCATCGCCCTCGCCGGCCTGAGCATTCCGCGCCTGGACAATGTGACCTGGCGCACCCAGGTGCGCGCCGCCGTGCAAGCGCCCAACGCCGAGAGCTACGACTACCTGAGCTGCTGGCAATTAAACGACGCCTGCGCCAGCCAGTTTCGCGCTCGCCTGGAATGGCTCAGCAGCAAAAAGGGCTTGGCCATGGCCGGGGTCGGCCCGGGCACCTGGGAAAAATTGCTCAGCGCCAAGCGCCTGAATGGTTTGCTGGATTGGCTGGCGATTGACGAAGCCGAGCTCGCCCGCCTGCCGGGGTTTGGCAAACGCAGCGCCAGCCATGTGCACGGCAGCTTTAACGCAGCCCGACGCCAGCCCTTTACCGCCTGGCTAAAAGCCCTGGGGCTGCCGCCTACCGGTGGTGCCAGCCTGCCAGAGAGCTGGGCGACCCTGGCCAGCCGCAGCGAACGCGACTGGCTGGCGCAGCCGGGAATCGGCATCACCCGCGCGCAGCAATTGCAGGCGTTTTTCCGCCACCCCGAGGTGCTGGCCCTGCGCGAAAAACTGCACCAAGCCGAGGTGCCCGGGTTCTGAATAAATGAGCGGCGACCGCCGCGACGGTAGCTATGGGATAGACTTCAGGCCATCGTCACCACGCGGCGGCCTGCCGTCTGCGGACTTTTTACTGCCATGGAGCGCTGCAATGTCTTTTTCTCAACCTGTGCGTCACCTGCTCTGCGCCGCCGCGCTAAGCCTGCTGGCCGGCGGTGCGCTGGCCGCCGAAACCACCAAGACCCTGACCGGCTGTGCCGCCAAGCGCGATGACATCCAGCAGCAGATCGAACGCGCCAAGGCCGCCGGCAATAGCGCGCAGCAAGCGGGCCTGGAAAAAGCCCTGAGCGAAGTCAAAAACAACTGCACCGACGAGCAGCTGGAAAAATCCCGCGAGCAGAAAGTGCTGGATGCTCAGCACGAAGTGAAAAAGCGCGAGAACGAGCTGCAAAAAGCCATGAACAAGGGCGACCCGGAAAAGATCGACAAGCGCAAAAACAAACTCGCCGAGGCCCGCAAGGAACTCGACGAGGCGAAGAAACAGCTGGAACGCTGATCAGTGGTTGCGGAACGCCTTGTGGCAGGTTTCACAGGCGTCTTCGACGGCTTGCACCGGGGCGTCGAGTTTCTTCGCATCCAGCTGCGGGTCTTTACTGGCGACCACTAGGGCAGCGGTTGCCGCTTCGAGGTTTTTTGCCAGCTCCTGAAAGCGCGCCTGGTTTTCCCACACTTCAGGGCGGGCGCTGCTTTTATCGGTTTCGGCCACCTGGGGGAAATACTGCCAGGGCTGTTTGGACAGCTCGTCGAGCTTGGCCGCACCGGCCACAAAGCGTGCGCTATCGAACTGCACGCGCCCACGCAGCATGCCGCCCAGGTCTTCACCGGTTTTCAGCATCTGCTTGAACACCGCCTGGCGCTTGCCCTGCGGCGAGTTGGGATCGACGCCGCCACAGGCAGCAAGGGCCACACAGGCCAGGGCAATCACAGTGATTTTTCTAAGAGTCATGGGCGAGGCTACTTTTGGCTAATCAACGGCGGCCGCCAGTATCCTCGCCTGGGCGCGGTTTACCAACCGTTGCGACGTTGCGTCGCAACCGCGAGGGTCCGTCAGGCGCTGACGAAGAAGAAGCTGGCGATCAACGCCATACCAATAGCCCACACCAGCGAGCGGATCGGCGCCCAGTCGGCCAGGTAGCAGATCAGGTACAGCACGCGGCTGACCACAAACCAGATGGCCAACAGGTCGATGGTGGTCTGCGCGGCATGCCCCACCTGGTGGGCGATGATCACGGCGGCAGCGAAGGCCGGGGTGACTTCGAAGGCATTCAGCTGGGCATTGTTGGCACGCTTGGCCGGGCCGGTCAGCGTGGCTTGCAAGGCGCGCGGGTCGTGGTTGTGCTTGGGGGTAAAGCCGCCGCCCAGGGCCTTGGCAGCCACGGTGGCGAGATAGGGAAGAAACAGCGCGATCAACACACACCAGTAAGCAATGGTCATGGCAACTCCTCGGTTTTATTGTCCGAGCAGCTTGCCTGTGTGCACGCGGCAAATCCATGGCCAGCGCAGCGCTGGCCCATGGCATATCAGTCAATCAACACGGCGGTGTTCAGGCCGAGCCGCCCTCTTCCTTGAACTGGTCGCGGATATAGGTGATCTCGGTCTTGCCGTGGGGCGCCGGGTTGCCGTCGGCATCGACGTTGACGAACACCATCTTGTCGATGGTCAGGATGCTTTTGCGGGTGATCTTGTTGCGCACCTCGGCCCGCATGGTCAGCGAGGTCCGGCCAAATTCGGTGGCGGTGATACCCAGCTCGATGATGTCGCTCTGGCGCGCGGAGCTGACAAAGTTGATTTCGGAAATCAGCTTGGTCACCACCCGCTGGCTGCCGAGCTGGATGATGGCGTAGATCGCGGCTTCCTCGTCGATCCACTTCAACAGGCTGCCGCCGAACAGGGTGCCATTGGGGTTGAGGTCTTCGGGCTTCACCCATTTGCGCGTATGGAAGTTCATGGCTGCTCCTTGTGTGAGTACGCGGGGAGCATGGCAGACGCCTCCGGGCCTGTCGCACCATGGTTATCAATAGTGCCCATTGCCTAATGGCATAAGTAGACAGAAAGCCTTGGGCAAGCTGGCAGGCGCGGCTATAATCCCCCAGCTTCAACGCGGCCCCTGGATGGGTGGCCGCTCCCGCCACCTGTTCGAGGGGCGCTGCAGCAGGTGTGTTTACCCGCACTTGTCAGGCTCGAACAGGGCGTAGAGAACGACCGGGCTCACCTCGAGCAGCGGTTGTTAAAACGCATCAACGGCGCCCATTCGCACACCACGAATGGAGTTACAGCATGAGCGCTGCTTTTACCGACTATAAAGTCGCCGATATTTCCCTGGCCGCTTGGGGCCGCCGCGAAACCATCATCGCCGAATCCGAAATGCCAGCCCTGATGGGTCTGCGCCACAAGTACGCCGGCGAGCAGCCGCTCAAGGGCGCGAAGATCATCGGCTGCATCCACATGACCATCCAGACCGCCGTACTGATCGAAACCCTGGTTGCCCTGGGTGCCGAAGTGCGTTGGTCGTCCTGCAATATTTTCTCGACTCAAGACCAGGCCGCTGCCGCCATCGCCGCTGCCGGCATTCCGGTCTTCGCCTGGAAAGGCGAGACCGAGCAAGAGTACGAGTGGTGCATCGAGCAGACCATCCTCAAGGATGGCCAGCCATGGGATGCCAACATGATCCTCGACGACGGCGGCGACCTGACCGAGATCATCCACAAGAAATACCCGGCCATGCTGGAAAAAATCCACGGCGTGACCGAAGAAACCACCACCGGCGTACACCGTCTGCTGGACATGCTGGCCAAGGGCGAGCTGAAGATCCCGGCCATCAACGTCAACGACTCGGTGACCAAGAGCAAGAACGACAACAAGTACGGCTGCCGTCACAGCCTGAACGACGCCATCAAGCGCGGTACCGACCACCTGCTGTCCGGCAAGCAAGCGCTGGTCATCGGCTACGGTGACGTGGGCAAGGGCTCGGCCCAGTCGCTGCGTCAGGAAGGCATGATCGTCAAGGTCACCGAAGTCGACCCGATCTGCGCCATGCAAGCCTGCATGGACGGTTTCGAAGTGGTATCGCCCTTCATCGATGGCAACAACGACGGCACCGCCGCCAGCATCGACAAGGTACTGCTGGGCAAGATCGACCTGATCGTGACCACCACCGGTAACGTCAATGTGTGCGACAGCAACATGCTGACCGCCCTGAAAAAACGCGCCGTGGTCTGCAACATCGGTCACTTCGACAACGAGATCGACACCGCTTTCATGCGCAAGAACTGGGCATGGGAAGAAGTGAAGCCACAGGTACACAAGATTCACCGTACCGGCGCCGGCAGCTTCGATCCGCACAACGATGACTACCTGATCCTGCTCGCCGAAGGCCGCCTGGTTAACCTGGGCAACGCCACCGGCCACCCAAGCCGCATCATGGACGGCTCGTTCGCCAACCAGGTTCTGGCGCAGATCTTCCTGTTCGGCCAGAAGTACGCCGACCTCGCCCCGGCACAAAAAGCCGAGCGCCTGACCGTGGAAGTCCTGCCGAAGAAACTCGACGAAGAAGTGGCCCTGGAAATGGTCAAGGGCTTCGGCGGCGTTGTGACCAAGCTGACCAAAACCCAGGCCGACTATATCGGCGTGGCGCAGGAAGGCCCGTTCAAGCCACACGCCTACCGCTACTGATGTGCCCGGTGCACGCCCTGCGCGTGCACCTTCAGCCCAGAAAGCGAAGTACAGGCCTGAGCTCGCCACAGACGAGCCAGGCCTGTCGACCATTCGCCAGCGTTTTCAAGAGCACAGTTAAATGAGCAAAGAACGTCGCTACAGCTTCGAGTTCTTCCCCACCAAGACCGACGCTGGGCATGAAAAACTGATAGCCACCGCCCGCGTGCTGGCCGGCTACAACCCCGATTTCTTCTCCTGCACCTACGGTGCCGGTGGTTCCACCCGCGACCGCACGATCAACACCGTGCTGCAACTGGACAGCGAAGTGAAGGTGCCGACCGCACCGCACCTGTCCTGCGTGGGCGACAGCAAGGCCGAGTTGCGCGCCCTGCTCAAGCAATACCAGGATGCGGGTATCAAGCGCATCGTCGCCCTGCGCGGCGACCTGCCTTCGGGCATGGGCATGGCCAGCGGCGAGCTGCGCCACGCCAACGACCTGGTGACCTTTATTCGTGAGGAAACCGGCAGCCACTTCCATATCGAAGTCGCCGCCTACCCGGAGATGCACCCCCAGGCGCGCAACTTCGAAGACGACCTGGCCAACTTCGTGCGCAAGGCCAAGGCTGGCGCCGACAGTGCGATCACCCAGTACTTCTTCAACGCCGACAGCTATTTCTACTTCCTCGAGCGCGTGCAGAAGATGGGCGTCACCATCCCGGTCGTGCCGGGCATCATGCCGATCACCAACTACAGCAAGCTGGCGCGCTTCTCCGACGCCTGCGGCGCCGAGATCCCACGTTGGGTGCGCAAGCAACTGGAAGCCTATGGTGACGACATCGACAGCATCCAGGCCTACGGCGAGCAAGTGATCAGCGAAATGTGCGAACGCCTGCTGCAAGGCGGCGCACCGGGCCTGCACTTCTACACCCTGAACCAGGCCGAACCGAGCCTGGCGATCTGGAACAACCTCAAGCTGCCGCGTTAAGCGCCAGCGCAGGGAACGACCGTCGTACCCGGCGGTCCATTTCGCGCAACACACGCAGTACAAGCGCTCGCAGCGCTAGAGCCAGGCAAGGCGGAGTGAAACCAAAAAGCGCAACGTACTTAAGTACGTGAGCATTTTTGGCTTCGCTCCAACGCAGCATGGCCGACGCCTGAGAGTGCGCAGCCGACGGCCAGGAGTGCGTTGTCGGAAACCAGTGTATATACTCCGGGCTCCCGCCACGCTCGCGCCCGGACGCCGGCCCTCTCAGAGGCCCGCAGGACCGGACGGGAACGCGCCCCTCACGCGTTTCATGCACGGCAGACATTCCCCATGGGCCACGCCCTTACTAGACAGGATTACTCATGTCCTTTG
>JBCECW010000151.1:0-7878 GCA_039207785.1 Pseudomonas sp.
GTCCTGGATGGCGCCGTAGACGCGAATCACCCGTTCGCCATCCATTTCGGTCAGGCCCAATACCCGCAGGAAGCGCGTATTGCCACGGGCGGTGAGCAGGCGCACTTCCACATCGAAGGGGCGGCCATCGCTCATGGATTCGGTCAGCGTGCGCCGGGCGATGGCCTGGCCCTCCTTGTCGAGGTAGCTGACGGCCTGGTTGAAGTTTGGCGTAGCGCCGCTGGGGTCCAGTTCATACAGGCGGAAACAGCCTTCACTCCAGAACATATCCAGGCTGGGTACTTCCAGCACCCAGCCGCCGATATCGGCAATGGCCTCGGTTTGTGACAGCAGATGGGTCTGGCGCAACAGCTCTTCGCGGCGGGCGGCCACTTCGGCGGCCAGGCGTTGGCGCGAGGTGACATCGTTTTGCAGGGCGATGTAATGACTGATGCCCTGGTCATCGCGCAGCGGCGAGAGGGTGATTTCGTTCCAGAATTCGCTGCCATTTTTCCGGTAGTTGCGCAGGATCACCTGCGTCGCCTCGCCGCGCTGCAAGGCCGAGCGCAGCGGGTGCAGCTCGCTTTGCCGATGGTCGTCACCCTGCAGGAAACGGCAATTGCGGCCCAGCACTTCGGCGCGGCTGTAGCCGGTAATCCGTTCGAACATGGGATTGCAGTAGATCAGCGGCAGGTCGGGCTGGCGAGCATCGGCGATGGTGATGCCCAGGGGGCTGGCTTCCAGCGCCAGATTGGCCAGGGCCAGCTGTTGCTGCATCTGCGCACTGCGCAGCAAGGCCAGGCGCAGGTCACTAAGGCTGCGGCCAATCAGCAGGGCCGCCACCATCATCAGCAGCACCGACAAGTGCAGCTCGGTCAGCGGTGCGCCCAACAGGGTGGCGGCGCTTTCGCGGCTTTGCACCAGCGGCAGGGCGCGCATCATCAGGCCGCTAAGCACGGCGCCACACAGGGCACCGGGGTAGCCCCAGCGCATGGCCAGGCTCAGCATCACCACGCCGAGCAATGGCAGGATCAGTGGTACGGGCAGGCGGTCGAACAGCAGCGGCAAACCAATCAGCAAGCCAACCAGCAGCCACCAGGGCGGCAGGCGGCGCAGGGGTTCGGCCTGTTCATCGGCTACGGTCAATGTGCTGGGCGCCACCCAACCGCGGCGGCGCATAAAGAGGGTCAGGTAACTGAGCACCGGCGTGGCCACCACCAGGGTGCTGAAGCTATCGGCCAGCCACATGTTGAGAGCGGCCAGGGCCCAGTCACCAGGGGGTGCCGGCGCGGCGGCATACAGCGCCAACTGCATCAGCAGGCCGAGCAGCGACACCGGCACCAGCACGCCGAGCAGCAGGTAGCGAATCAGGTGGTTCAGGTTGGGCAGCGCCATATCGAAGGCCTGGCGCCGCAGCAAAAACCAGCCGGCGGCGGTGGCCACCGTTTGCGGCACACCGAACAGCGGCCCCCACTGCCAGTCCAGGCCCCACAGCGAAGCGCTCAGGGTGGCATTGATAAAGATCGCCAACAGCACCCGCGGCCCCCACCAGCAGGTCATCACCAGGCCCAAGGCAAATGGCAGGTACCACAGCGCCAGCCCCGCCGTGAACTGGGTAGGCAGCGAGCACCAGGTTGCTAGATGCAGCAGGGGTAGCGGCAGCCACCACGTCCACTTGGGGGATGAGAAAACAGCGGGCATGCGGACCTCGGGACAAGACGCTGGCATAGCATAGAACAGCGTCACGCGTTCCGTGGTGCTGATTCGCCAGCACCTGAAGCATTCCCGGTGCCGTAGGAGCCAGGGGGCGGCCATCCGATTGCTGGCGAAGCTCTTCGTTTGCAGGGTTCGCCAGCAAGCTGGCTCCTACGGACGGGAGATGGGCGCTACACCGCGTCGCGCGGCAGCAATAACCCAAGCGGCAAACACACCCGCGCTTCCAGCCCGCCGCCGGAGCGGTTGCGCAGTTCCACGCTGCCGCCGTGCTGCGCGGCAATCCGCTTGACGATGGCCAGGCCCAGTCCGGTGCCTTTGCCACCACGGGCGCGGTCGCCGCGGATAAACGGGTTGAAGATATCGTCCAGCTCCGCCGGATTGATACCGGTGCCGCGGTCGAGCACGCTCAGCACCACATAGGGCGCGTTGCTGTCGCCGGACACATAGGCCGCCACTTCCACAGCATTGCCGCCATGGTGCAGGGCGTTTTCGATCAAGTTGTTCAGCAGGCGCTTCATCGACACCCGGCGCAGCGGGAACGGCGGCACCGGCTCCAGGCACAGGCGCACGTTTTCCTTGTCGTGGTTGAACGGCGCCACGGCATCGGCCACCAGCTCAGCCAGGTCCACTTCCTCCAGACGCTCATCGCGGCCATCGCGGATAAAGGCCAGGAACTGGTCGAGAATGGCGTCCATGTCCTCGATATCGCGGACCATATCCTCCACCAGCTCGGCATCGCTATTGAGCAACTCCAGGCCCAGGCGCAGGCGGGTCAACGGCGTGCGCAGGTCGTGGGAGACCCCGGCCAACATCAGCTCGCGCTCGCGGGCGGCCTGCTCCAGGCCATCGGCCATCTGGTTAAAGGCGCTGTACACCTCGGCCATCTCGCTCGGCGTATCACTGACCGGCAGGCGCACACTGCGCCCCTGGCCCAGTTGGCGGGTGGCTGACACCAGGCGTTTGAGCGGCTGGTTAAGCTGGCGCACAAAGATCCACGCCGCCGCCGTCGACAGCACGCCAATGGCCAGGAACCAGCCCAGCACGCCCCAGATTTTCTGCCCGCGCAGCGGGTGCGGGTACAGCGGCACCTCTACCCAACCATCACCCAGCGCCGGGGCGCGTACCCAAAGCGCCGAGGGCTGGTGAATGCGCAGGCGTACTTCGGTATCCGGCCCCAGCTCCATGCGCATCTGCCGCTGGAAGATGCCGGTGTAGGGCCAATGCTGCTCGCCCGGCGGTTCTTCGGCATCGGAGGTCCAGCGCAGGCCGGCGGCTTTTTCGATGATCGGGCGCTTGTCTTCTTCGGTCGCCCAGTAGGCCCGCAGGGTGAGCGCCGCGCCGTGGCTGTACTGGCGGTCGACCAGCACGTCCTCGTTCATCATCAGATAAACCAGGGTCAGCGCCTTGGAAAACAGCACCACCACCAGCACCAGCCAGAGGGTGCGTGCGAAGAAGCTTTGCGGGAACCAGACGGGGGTTTTCATGAGCGACAGGAAGTCCATTGAAAGCCAGAAACCGCCACAAGGGCGGTATCTAAACAGGGTCAGATCGTTTGAAAACGTAGCGAGCGACGGCTAGGCAAGGCGAAAACCGGTGAACAAGCGGAGTTGGCTGTAGCCAATGAGCATTGTGAGGCGGTTTTCAACGCCGCATAGCCGAGCGCAGTAGTTTTCACACGATCTGGAATTACTTATTGCCGTCCGGCACGAAGACGTAACCCACGCCCCAGACAGTCTGGATATAACGCGGCTTGGAAGGATCCGGCTCAATCAACCGGCGCAGACGCGAGATCTGCACGTCGATGGAGCGCTCCAGCGCATCCCATTCACGGCCACGGGCCAGGTTCATCAGTTTGTCGCGGGTCAGCGGCTCGCGGGCGTGTTGCACCAGCGCCTTGAGCACGGCGAACTCGCCGGTGGTGAGCATATGCACTTCTTCGCCACGCTTGAGCTCACGGGTGGCGAGGAACAGCTCGTAGTCACCAAAGCTTACGGTTTCATCTTCGCTGCCCGGGGCGCCCGGTACGGCGACGGTCTGGCGGCGCAGCACGGCCTTGATCCGCGCCAGCAGTTCGCGCGGGTTGAACGGCTTGGCCAGGTAGTCGTCAGCGCCTTGTTCCAGGCCCAGGATACGGCTGCTCTCATCACCCTTGGCGGTAAGCATGATGATGGGCATCTGGTTGTTGGCTTCGCGCAGACGCTTGCACGCCGACAGGCCATCTTCGCCCGGCAGCATCAGGTCCAGTACCAACAGTTGAAAGAGTTCACGGGACAGCAGGCGGTCCATCTGCTCGACGTTTTCCACCGCCCGAACGCGGTAGCCTTGCTCTTCCAGAAAACGTTCCAGCAGGCGTCGCAGACCAGGGTCGTCGTCGACGATCAGAATTTTTTCGCCTTCAAGCGGGGCCGTAGTGCTCATAGGTGCTCCTTAAAATCGTCGCGCATTATGGCGCAGACACCAGAGACGGCGTGTGCGGCATTCGTTAGCAGATTTTTCCCGGCTGGCATAAAAACGCCTGGGTATAATGCCGGCCTTCAACTTTTCGTGTCAGTTCATCTTATTCAAGTGGATTTTTGATTAATGGATAGCATCAACAACCGTATTGCCCAGGAACTGGGCGTTCGCCCGCAGCAAGTCGCCGCTGCCGTTGCCCTGCTGGATGAAGGTTCCACCGTTCCCTTTATTGCCCGTTACCGTAAAGAAGTCACCGGCAGCCTGGATGACACCCAGCTGCGTACCCTGGAAGAACGCCTGCGCTACCTGCGCGAACTGGACGAACGCCGTGCCAGCATCCTCGCCAGCATCGAGGAACAAGGCAAGCTCACCCCCGAGCTCACCCGCGAAATCAACCTCGCCGACACCAAGACCCGCCTCGAAGACCTGTACCTGCCCTATAAGCAGAAGCGCCGCACCAAGGGCCAGATTGCCCTGGAAGCCGGTATCGGCGAGCTGGCCGACGGCCTGTTCAACGACCCGAGCCTGACCCCGGAAACCGAAGCCGCGCGTTTTATCGACGCCGAGAAAGGCTTTGCCGACGTCAAGGCCGTGCTCGAAGGCGCCAAGTACATCCTCATGGAGCGCTTTGCCGAAGACGCCAAGCTGCTGGACAAGCTGCGCAACTTCCTCAAACACGAGTCGATCCTCAGCGCCCGCGTGGTCGCCGGCAAGGAAGAAGAAGGCGCCAAGTTCCGCGACTACTTCGAACACGATGAACCGCTGAAAAGCATGCCCTCGCACCGCGCCCTGGCGATTTTCCGTGGCCGCAACGAAGGCGTGCTCAGCTCGGCGCTGAAAGTCGGCGACGAAGCGCCCGGCAGCCTGCACCCGTGCGAAGGCATGATCGGCGAGCACGTCGGCATCGCCAACCAGAACCGCCCCGCCGACAAATGGCTGGGCGAAGTGGTGCGCTGGACCTGGAAGGTCAAGCTCTACACCCACCTGGAAACCGACCTCTTGGGCGAGCTGCGCGACGGCGCGGAAACCGAGGCGATCAACGTCTTCGCCCATAACCTGCACGACCTGCTGCTGGCCGCGCCGGCCGGCCCGCGCGCCACCCTGGGCCTGGACCCAGGCCTGCGTACCGGCTGCAAGATCGCCGTGGTCGATGCCACCGGCAAACTGCTGGAATACACCACCGTCTACCCGCACGTGCCGCAGAAGCAGTGGGACCAGACCCTGGCCATCCTCGGCGCCCTGTGCATCAAGCACCGCGTCGACCTGATTTCCATCGGCAACGGCACTGCCAGCCGCGAGAGCGACAAGCTGGCCGCCGAACTGATCAAGAAGCTGCCTGAGCTGAAGATGACCAAGATCATGGTCAGCGAAGCCGGTGCTTCGGTGTACTCGGCCTCGGAGCTGGCGGCCAAGGAGTTCCCGGACCTGGACGTGTCGATCCGTGGCGCCGTGTCCATCGCCCGCCGCCTGCAAGACCCGCTGGCGGAGCTGGTGAAGATCGACCCGAAATCCATCGGCGTGGGCCAGTACCAGCACGACGTGTCGCAGCTGAAGCTGGCACGCAGCCTGGATGCCGTGGTGGAAGACTGCGTAAACGCCGTGGGCGTGGACGTGAACACCGCCTCGGTGCCGCTGCTGGCGCGGATCTCCGGCCTGAATACCACCCTGGCGCAGAATATCGTCAACCACCGTGATGCCCACGGGGCGTTCAAAACCCGCGACGCATTGAAAAAGGTGCCGCGCCTGGGCGACAAAACCTTCGAGCAGGCTGCCGGCTTCTTGCGCGTAATGAACGGCGACAACCCGCTGGACGCCTCCGCCGTGCACCCGGAAACCTATCCGCTGGTGGAACGCATTGCTGCCGATACCGGCCGCGACCTGCGTTCGCTGATTGGCGACGCCAGCTTCCTCAAGCGCCTGGACCCGAAGAAATTCACCGATGAAAGCTTCGGCCTGGTCACCGTCAGCGACATTCTCGCCGAGCTGGAAAAACCCGGCCGCGACCCACGCCCGGAGTTCAAGACCGCCGAATTCCAGGACGGCGTGGAAACCCTGCAAGACCTGCAGCTGGGCATGATCCTCGAAGGCGTGGTGACCAACGTCACCAACTTCGGTGCCTTCGTCGATATCGGCGTGCACCAGGACGGCCTGGTGCATATCTCGGCGCTGTCGGAGAAATTCGTCAAAGACCCGCGTGAAGCGGTGAAGGCCGGCGATGTGGTCAAGGTCAAGGTGATGGAAGTGGATATCCCGCGTAACCGCATCGCCCTGTCGATGCGCATGGGTGATACCCCAGGCGAGAAAATCGACGGCCCACGTGGTGGCGGCAACAAAGGCGGTGGCGGCAAGCCGCGCCCGCAAGCCCAGCCCACCACTCAGCCTGCGCCAAGCAATAACGCCATGGCTTCGCTGTTTGCCAACGCCAAGCAACTAAGGAAGTAAGCCCATGACCCAGCCATCGGATGAGACCGAAATCGGTAGCAAAAGCGCCTTCGCCCGCTTGCTGGGTCTGCATATTCTCAAGGCCGACGGCGGCGAGGCGGTGATTCGCCTGAGCATGCACGACGGCCTGCGCAACCTGCACGGCAAGCTGCACGGCGGTGCGCTGTTTTCTCTGATCGACACCGCCATGGGCCAGGCCAGCCACAGTGTGGTGGGCGGCCCGGGTACGGTCACGCTGGAGAGCAAGATCAACTACATCCGCCCGGTGGATGAGGGCGATATTCTCTGCCGTGCCTGGGTGGTGCATGCCGGCCGGCGCACCCAGGTGATCGAGGCCGAGGTGCACCAGGACGACAAGCTGGTGGCCAAGGCGCAAGCGACGTTCGCCTGCCTGTAACCGCCCCGTGCAATAACCACCATTAACCGCCGCGTGAGTTCCGCCGACGCTGCGGTTACTCTGTCGCATAGCCCGTAAACAAGGCGACCACGCCAGTTTCCTTTGTCCCCCTTGTAGACGGTCAGGCCCACCCCCATATTGGGGCGACTGACGCGAAGGAACACAGAATTGAGCGACCTCCTCTCCCGCCGTTTGGCACTGCTCAGCAACCCCGCCAACCTGAATTTGCTTACCCAGTGCCTGCACGGGATCGAGCGTGAATGCCTGCGCGTCGATGGCGCCGGCCAGCTCGCCCTGACGCCGCACCCTATTGCCCTGGGCTCGGCGCTGACGCACCCGCAGATCACCACTGACTATTCCGAGTCGCTGCTGGAGTTCATCACCTCTGCCGCTGCCGACCCGGCGAACACCCTCGGCGAGCTGGAACAGATCCATCGTTTTGCCTACAGCAAGCTCGACGGCGAGTACCTGTGGAGCCCGTCGATGCCGTGCCCGCTGCCGGCCGAAGAGGTGATCCCGATCGCCACCTACGGCACCTCGAATATCGGCCGCCTCAAGTACGTGTACCGCAAGGGCCTGGCCCTGCGGTACGGCAAGGCCATGCAGTGCATTGCCGGCATCCACTACAACTTCTCCTTGCCCGAGGCGGTATGGCCGTTGTTGCAGGTGGCCGAGGACGATACCCAGAGTCCGCGCGACTACCAGTCCGAGCGCTATATCGCCCTGATCCGTAACTTCCGCCGCTACAGCTGGCTGCTGATGTACCTGTTCGGTGCCTCGCCAGCGCTGGATGCCGGCTTCTTGCGCGGGCGCCCCCATAGCCTGCAGCAACTGGACGCCGACACCCTGTACCTGCCCTACGCCACCAGCCTGCGCATGAGCGACCTGGG
>JBCECW010000152.1:0-7852 GCA_039207785.1 Pseudomonas sp.
GGTCACGTTGGTGCCATTGGCACGGCCGGCGTTAACGATCTGGCGCTGGGTGTCGTAGACGATCTTCTCGCCTTCGAAGGTGTTGCCTTCCTGAATCACCTTGGCTTGGTCGATCAGCACAATGCGGTCTTTGGCGGCGAAATACTGGATGGTCAGGCCATAGGCCTTGACGATCTGTTTATCCACAGCCGGTTTCTGTTCGTAGTAAGCCGGGGTGCCTACTGCGGTAAAGACTTCGATGTCGCCCTGGGCGTTTTGCGTGATGGTCACCGTATGGCCGGTGATTTTCATGCTGCCCTGGGTGATCACCACGTCGCCGCGGTACACCGCCACACCTCGTTTATCGTCGAGCTCGGCGCTGTCGGCTTGGACGCGAATCGGTTGTTCGCGGTCGGTGGGCAGGGCCCAGGCGCTGGTGCTGGCAATCGCTGCGCCCAGGCTCAAAAGCAGGGACAGGGTGTGCAGGGAAAATTGGTTAACGAACCTCATGCTGGCCTCTTACGTTGGACAGCAGGAGCACCCGGCTGTCTTTCAAATACGCTTTCATTCCATTAGCCGTGGTCACTCCATTGGCGGCCTCGATTCTAACGGCTTGCTGGGTCTGCGCAAATTCCTTGTTCGGGAACACGGTCATGCGACTGCTGGTGATGATGGTGGGGCGATTTTTTTCGTCGGTGCGGGCAATGCGCACGTTGTCGATCAGCTCGACCTCGTGGCCGCCTGGCAATACTTCGCCACGCTCGCTCTGGATGTGCCACGGCAACTGCGAGGTGGCGCGGTACAGCAGCAGGTCCGGCTTGGTAACCAGGCTCTTGTCGCTTTCTTTCAGATGCTCGACCTTGTCGCTGGTCATCTCGTAATGCAGTGAGCCGTCGGGCTGGTATTCCACGCTCTTGGCGTTGATCACGTAGAAGTCCACGGCATTGTCGCTACTGGCCGCAGGCTTTTGCTCGAGCAGGCTTTCCGGGTTCAGGTTCCAGTAGCCGAGGGCGGCGACCAGCGAAGCGGTCAGGCCAATGGACAAAATCAGAAGCAGTTTGCGTAGCATGGCTGGCTCTATAAGTAGGCGGCTTGCGCCGCTTCGAGATTGCCCTGCGCCTGCAGGATCAGCTCGCAGAACTCGCGGGCAGCGCCTTCGCCGCCGCGCAGTGTGGTAACGCCATCGGCGTGCTCGCGTACAAAGGCATTGGCATTGGCCACTGCCATACCCAGGCCGGCGCGGCGAATGGCCGGCAGGTCGGGCAGGTCGTCACCCAGGTAGGCAACGTGCTCATAGCTTAGGCCGAGTTCGGCAAGAAGCTCGTCCAGCACCACCAGCTTGTCTTCGCGGCCCTGATACAGATGATGAATCCCGAGGTTTTGCGCACGCCGCTCGACCACCGGCGACGAACGCCCGGTGATGATCGCGGTGCGCACGCCCGAGTTGATCAGCATCTTGATGCCTTGGCCGTCCAGGGTGCTGAAGGTTTTGAACTCGCCGCCATCGGGCAGAAAGTAGATCTTGCCGTCGGTGAGCACGCCATCGACGTCGAAGACGGCCAGCTTGATGGCCTTGCCGCGTTGCAACAGGTCGTTACTCATTACATGACCCCCGCGCGCAGCAGGTCGCCGAGGTTGAAGGCGCCAATCGGGTGGTCGCGCTCGTCAACCACGATCAGCGCGCCGATCTTGTGGTCTTCCATGATCTTCAGGGCTCCGGCCGCGAGCATCTCCGGGCGGGCAGTCTTGCCGTGCACGGTCATCACGTCGTCGATGGTGGCCTGGCGAATATCCAGATCGCGGTCCAGGGTGCGGCGCAAATCACCGTCAGTGAAGATCCCGGCCAGGCGGCCATCGGCCTCCAGTACGGCGGTCATGCCCAGGCCTTTGCGGGTCATTTCCATCAGCGCATCGCGCAGCAGGGTGCCGCGTTGCACCTTGGGCAGTTGCTCGCCGCTGTGCATGACGTTTTCCACTTTCAGCAGCAGGCGGCGGCCCAGGGCGCCACCGGGATGGGAAAAGGCAAAGTCTTCGGCGGTAAAACCACGGGCTTCCAGCAGGGCGATGGCCAGGGCGTCGCCCAGTACCAGCGAGGCCGTGGTGGACGAGGTGGGCGCCAGGTTCAGCGGGCAGGCCTCGTGGGCCACGCGGGCGTCGAGGTTGACCTCGGCGGCCTTGGCCAGTGGCGAATCGGGGTTGCCGGTCATGCTGATCAGGGTGATACCCAGGCGCTTGATCAGCGGCAGCAGGGTCACGATTTCGGCGGTGGAGCCGGAGTTGGACAGGGCGAGCACCACGTCGTCGCGGGTGATCATGCCCATGTCGCCATGGCTGGCTTCGGCCGGGTGGACAAAAAACGAGGTGGTGCCGGTGCTGGCCAGTGTGGCGGCAATCTTGTTGCCGATATGCCCGGACTTGCCCATGCCGACGACTACCACGCGGCCTTTGCTGGCCAGAATCAGTTCGCAGGCTTTGACGAAAGCCGCGTCAATACGAGGCAGCAGGCCTTCCACCGCTTCGATTTCGAGGCGCACGGTGCGCAGTGCCGATTGGATCAAATCGTTGGTCTGGTTCATAACGAGAGACAGTGGCCGCGTGAAAAGGCGGGGATTATAGCGGCAAAGCGGCGCTGGCTCACCCTTGAATGTAGGAGCGCTCTGTCACAGGCTTGCGATCTTGTATCTGAGCGCGCTGTAACACCTTTGCCAGGTTTTCTACCTTGGGCGCGGCTGGGCGCCGGTGATATAGTGGCCGCCCTGTCCGGCATGTTCACTCCTGTGGTGTATCCACCGTGAGACATGACGTCTGATAGGCGGTTGTACCAAGGAGTTCAGATGAGTGCCGATCACGCCTACGCGGTCGAGCTGAAGGGCGTGTCCTTCATGCGCGGTTCGCGCAGCATTTTCAACAATGTCGATATTTCCATCCCTCGCGGCAAGGTCACCGGCATCATGGGGCCTTCCGGGAGCGGTAAAACCACGCTGTTGCGTTTGATGGGTGCCCAATTGCGCCCCTCCAGCGGCCAGGTACTGGTCAACGGCCAGAACCTGCCCGAGCTGTCACGCAGCGATCTGTTCGATATGCGCAAGCAGATGGGCGTGCTGTTCCAGAGCGGCGCGCTGTTCACCGACCTCGATGTATTCGAGAACGTCGCCTTCCCGCTGCGCGTGCACACGCAATTACCCGAAGACATGATTCGCGACATCGTGCTGATGAAGCTCCAGGCCGTTGGCCTGCGCGGCGCCATCGAGCTGATGCCGGACGAGCTGTCCGGCGGCATGAAGCGCCGCGTCGCCCTGGCGCGCGCCATTGCCCTGGACCCGCAGATTCTGATGTACGACGAACCCTTCGTGGGTCAGGACCCGATTGCCATGGGCATCCTGGTTCGCCTGATTCGTCTGCTCAACGATGCCCTGGGCATTACCAGTATCGTGGTGTCCCACGACCTGGCCGAAACCGCCAGCATCGCCGACTACCTCTATGTAGTGGGCGATACCCAGGTGCTGGGGCATGGCACGCCGAAAGAGTTGATGGAGTCGGATAACCCGCGCATCCGTCAATTTATGAAAGGTAACGCCGACGGCCCGGTGCCGTTCCATTTCCCGGCTGCGGATTACCGCGACGATCTGTTGGGGGCGCGTTGATGCGCAGAAAAACCATTGGCGAACGTATTCGCCTGCTTGGCCGCGCGGGCATCGACACCGTCGGCTCGCTGGGCAGTTCCACCATTTTCCTGTTCCGCTCGCTGTTTGGCCGTGGCAATACCGGCAACGGCTTTGGTCAATTGTTGACCAAACAGCTGTTTTCCGTGGGTGTGATGTCGCTGGTGATTATCGTCGTCTCCGGTCTGTTTATCGGCATGGTGTTGGCGTTGCAGGGCTTCAATATTCTTTCCAGCTACGGTTCGGAGCAGGCGGTGGGGCAGATGGTGGCCCTGACCTTGCTGCGCGAGCTGGGCCCGGTGGTCACCGCCTTGCTGTTTGCCGGGCGTGCCGGTTCGGCGCTGACCGCCGAGATCGGCAATATGAAATCCACCGAGCAGCTGTCCAGCCTGGAAATGATTGGTGTCGACCCGCTCAAGTACATCGTCGCCCCGCGCCTGTGGGCCGGTTTTATCTCGCTGCCACTGCTGACCATGATTTTCTGCGTGGTCGGCATCTGGGGCGGCGCCATGGTGGCGGTGGACTGGCTGGGCGTGTTCGAAGGTTCGTTCTGGGCCAATATGCAGAACAGCGTGTCGTTCGAGAAGGATGTGCTCAACGGCGTGATCAAAAGTATCGTGTTTGCCTTTGTAGTGACCTGGATCGCCGTATTCCAGGGTTATGACTGTGAGCCCACGTCCGAAGGGATCAGTCGTGCTACTACCAAAACAGTGGTTTATGCCTCGCTTGCCGTGCTGGGCCTGGACTTCATCTTGACCGCCCTGATGTTTGGAGATTTCTGATGCAAAACCGCACCCTGGAAATTGGTGTCGGCCTGTTCCTGCTGGCCGGTCTGTTGGCCTTGCTGCTGCTGGCGTTGCGTGTCAGCGGCCTGACGGTCGGTACCGGGCAGGACACCTACAAGCTCTACGCCAACTTCGACAACCTGGCCGGCCTGACCGTGCGCGCCAAGGTCACCATGGCCGGCGTGGGCATCGGCAAGGTCACCGCCATCGACCTGGACCGCGACACCTTTACCGGCCGCGTGACCATGGAGCTGGAAAAGCGCGTGGATAACCTGCCGGTGGACTCCACGGCGTCTATCCTCACCGCGGGCCTGTTGGGCGAGAAGTACATTGGCATCAGCGTGGGCGGCGACGAAGCGCTGCTCAAGGATGGCGGAACCATTCACGACACCCAGTCGTCGTTAGTACTGGAAGACTTGATCGGCAAGTTCCTGATCAACTCGGTCAACAAAGAATCCAAGTGAGGAATACAGGCATGGCTAATACAGGCATGGCTAATACAGGTGTGGTGAGCTTGCTGCGTCGTGGTTTGCTGGTGCTGTTGGCGGTTTTCCCTCTGTTCGCGTCGGCCGGCCCGGCGGCTCAGGACGTGGTGCAGAGAACCACTGACGAACTGCTGAGCGACCTCAAGGCGAATAAAGAGCAGTACAAGGCCAACCCCCAGCAGTTCTACGACTCGCTGAACCGCATCATCGGCCCGGTGGTGGATGCCGACGGCATTTCGCGCAGCATCATGACGGTCAAGTACTCGCGCAATGCCACCCCGGCACAGATGAAGCGTTTCGAAGAGAACTTCAAGCGCAGCCTGATGGAGTTCTACGGCAACGCCTTGCTGGAGTACAACAACCAGGACATCCGCGTGCTGCCCAGCAACGGCAAGCAGTCCGACCCGGAACGTACCAGCGTGAATATGGAAGTACGTGACACCAAGGGCACCGTGTACCCGGTCAACTACACCATGACCCTGGTAAACGGCGAGTGGATGCTGCGTAACGTCACCATCAACGGCATCAATATCGGCAAACTGTTCCGCGACCAGTTCGCCGACGCCATGCAGAAGAACGGCAACGACCTGGACAAGACCATCGACGGTTGGGCGCAGGTTGTGGCGAATGCGAAAAACACCGAAGACGGTCAGAAGGCGGCGGGTCATGACGACTGATAGCCTGATCCGCCAGCAGGCCGACGGTGTATTGCAGTTGGTGGGCGTGCTGGATTTTCGCAGCGGCGCGCAGTTGCGTGATGAAGGCGAGAAACTGATTCGTAGCAGCCCCGGGGCCAGCGTGGTGGTTGATTGCGCCGAGGTTGAGCACTCCAGCAGTGTGGGCCTGTCGTTACTGCTGGCCTATATGCGGGTGGCCAAGCAGGCCGGTAAAACGCTGGCAGTACGCGGATTGCCGGTGGAGATGCGGCAGATTGCCGAGGTGTCGGGCTTGCTGGATATTCTGCCGCTGCAAGCCTGAAGCGCACTCCGTTCTTAAAAGCAGTTAGCAAAAATCGCAGGCCCTCTGTCAGTGTTCCGTATTCCGGGGTTCGCAGGCGGGGGGCTTTTTTGTATCATGGCCGACCCGCGCGCGTAGGGCGCCGATCGAGGTTTAGCATGCAGGCCGTAGAAGTAAAAAGCCTCCTTGAGGAAAAGCTGTCCGATACCGAAGTCAACGTGGAAGGCGAAGGCTGTAATTTCCAGTTGAACGTGGTGAGCGACGAATTGGCGGCGTTGAGCCCAGTCAAGCGTCAGCAGCAGGTCTATGCCCACCTCAACCCGTGGATCGCCGATGGCCGAATCCACGCGGTTACCATGAAATTCTTCAGCCGCGCCGCTTGGGCCGAGCGTTCCTGAGCCCACGGGCGACGAGACTCCTATGGATAAATTGATTATTACCGGCGGCGTTTGCCTGAATGGCGAAATCCGCATCTCCGGCGCGAAGAACTCCGCCCTGCCGATTCTGGCTGCCACCCTGCTGGCCGATGCGCCGGTCACCGTGTGCAACCTGCCACACCTGCACGACATCACCACCATGATCGAACTGTTCGGTCGTATGGGTATCGAGCCGGTGATCGACGAAAAACTCAGCGTCGAAGTCGACGCCCGTGCGATCAAGACCCTGGTGGCGCCTTACGAACTGGTGAAAACCATGCGTGCGTCGATCCTGGTGCTGGGTCCGATGGTGGCGCGTTTCGGTGAAGCCGAAGTGGCCCTGCCTGGCGGTTGTGCCATTGGTTCGCGTCCGGTCGACCTGCATATCCGTGGCCTGGAAGCCATGGGCGCGATCATCGACGTAGAAGGCGGCTATATCAAAGCCAAGGCGCCTGAAGGCGGCCTGCGCGGTGCGCACTTCTTCTTCGACACCGTGTCGGTAACCGGCACCGAAAACATCATGATGGCCGCCACCCTGGCCAAAGGCCGCAGCGTGCTGGAAAACGCCGCACGCGAGCCGGAAGTGGTCGACCTGGCCAACTGCCTGATCGCCATGGGCGCAAAAATCAGCGGCGCCGGCACCGACACCATCACCATCGATGGCGTTGAGCGTCTGGGCGGCGCGCGTTACAGCGTGATGCCTGACCGTATCGAAACCGGCACCTACCTGGTGGCCGCTGCCGCTACCGGCGGCCGGGTGAAGCTGAAAGACACCGATCCGACCATTCTCGAAGCCGTACTGCTGAAGCTGCAGGAAGCGGGCGCCGAGATCACTACCGGCCCGGACTGGATCGAGCTGGATATGAAAGGCAAGCGGCCTAAAGCCGTAAACCTGCGTACCGCTCCGTACCCGGCGTTCCCCACCGATATGCAGGCGCAGTTCATTGCCCTGAACGCCATCGGTGAAGGCACCGGCGCGGTGATCGAGACCGTATTCGAAAACCGTTTTATGCATGTATACGAAATGACCCGTATGGGCGCGCAGATCCAGGTCGAAGGCAACACCGCCATCGTCACCGGTACGCAAACCCTCAAGGGCGCCCCGGTAATGGCCACCGACCTGCGTGCGTCGGCCAGCCTGGTGATTTCGGCCCTGGTGGCCGATGGCGATACCCTGATCGACCGCATCTACCATATCGACCGTGGTTACGAGTGCATCGAAGAGAAACTGCAGTTGCTGGGCGCGAAAATCCGTCGCGTGCCGGGCTAGCAAAACCGGCCCTGACTGCCGCACGGCGGTAGCCAGGGCCCTGCAGCGCCTGCTGCGTATCAGGTTCAAGGACATCTCGCGCCATGTTGACCATCGCCTTATCCAAAGGCCGCATTCTTGACGACACCCTGCCGTTGCTGGCCAAGGCCGGTATCGTGCCGACCGAAAACCCGGACAAGAGCCGCAAGCTGATTATCCCCACCACCCAGGACGACGTGCGTCTGCTGATCGTGCGTGCCACCGACGTGCCGACCTATGTCGAACACGGCGCGGCCGACCTCGGTGTGGCCGGTAAAGA
>JBCECW010000153.1:0-7841 GCA_039207785.1 Pseudomonas sp.
GCTGACGGCGCCGTCGTTGATGATCATGCGTACATCGCCATTGGAAGTGCCCAGCAGGGCCGCCACCGAGTTGCCGGTGCCGCTCAGGTCGACGTCACCATGCAGGGCCCCGAAGCTGGTTTGCAGCGGCGCGAAGGTGGGGAACAGCTCCTTGAGCTTGAAGTTGCGCGCGCTGAGTTGTGCCTTGCCTTGCATCGGCGTACGGCTGCCATCCAGGCGGATGGTTGAGTCCAGCTGGCCCCCGGCGACACCAAAACGTAGCGGCGCCAGGCTCAGCTTGCCGTCATCGAGCAGCACATGGGCGTTAAGGTCGCTAAAGGGCAGCTTTTCGCTGTGCACAATGCGTTTGCCGGTAAAGGTGACGTCAGCGTCCATATCGCGCCAACGTTCGGTGCGAAATTCTTCCACCGGCAGCACCTTGTCGCTGGGCTGCTTGCTGGTGACCCCACGGGCCTTCTGCTCGGCCTTGGAGTCGGCGCCGATCAGCGGCGCCAGGTCGGCGAAACGCAGCTGATTAGAGGTCAGCGTGCCGCTCAATTTCGGCCGCGGCTGGCCGGCCACATAACTCAGGCTGCCGTGGATATCGCTGTCGCCAATCGAGCCATTGAACTGCTCGTAGTGAAATTGCATACCGGCCGGATCGCGCAATTGCGCCCGCAGATGGCCATCGGTGGCATAGGCCGGGGTATCGGGCAGGGTTACGCCGGTAAGCGGGTAGAGATTGCCCAGGCTGGTGCCGGCCAGTTGCAGGCGCAGGTCAAGGGCGCCGAAGTTTTTCGGGTCGGTGAGGGTGCCCGCCAGCGCCACCTTGGTGGTGCCGATCTGCACATTGGCTTGCACCGGAAATGGCTGGCGGCTGTCCTGCAGCGCCAGCAAGCCGCCGACCTTGCCGTTACCGCTCAGGGCCTGGCCTTTGTACTGGCCTTTGAGGGTCCAGCCGAAGGCATAATCCTGCGGCGCCGCGCCTTGCTCGGCCGCCTGCTCGGCCTTGGGTTTGCCGACGATATCGGCAAACGGCACCGGTTTGCCCAGCGGGTCGATCAGCAGTTCGACCTGGGTTTTCAGGCTCTGGTCATCGACCTTGACCTGGCCTTTGTCAAAGCCGATGGCGCCGATATCCACCACCCACGGCGATGCCGACGGCGGCTCATTGGGGTCGCTGGGCTTGAGGGTAAAGGTCCAGTTATTCCGGCCATCGGCCAGGCGCTCGATATTGGCCACGGGCAGGGTCAGGTCGATACGCGGGATGGTGACGGTGCGCCACAGCAGCGGCACGGGCGAGAGGCTAAGGTCCACGCGCTGCAGGGTGACCATCTGCGGGTTCTTCGACCACTCGGGGTTGCCCAGGGTGATGTCCTCGGCGGACAGATGCGGCCACGGCACCCAGGCCCGCAGCCCCTGTTCATCGGGCTCGCGGGCCCACTGCACGGCCAGGTTGCCATTGATGGCAAAGGGGCGGCCAAGCTGTTCAGAGACCTTGTCGTTGATAGTCGGTTTGAGCCGGTTCCAATCAAACGTGGCGATGACCACCACCAGGATCGCCACCAGAGCCAGAACAATGGCCAGGCACCAGAGCACAACCTTGCGAGCCAACGTCATCTACTGCTCTCCCTTTGCGTATAGGGGTATCGACTCGGTGGATCGGCAAATGATTCAACCTCTGGGTTGATTACCCTCTCCCCCAGCCCCTCTCCCGCGAGCGGGAGAGGGGAGCCAATCGCAGTATGCAGGTATAACGCGGTGGGCCTGTCATCCCCTCTCCCGCACGCGGGAGAGGGTGCCCGAAGGGCGGGAGAGGGCTAAGGCCGGCGGTAAATCCAAATCCGCCGCATCACCGTCGCAAACTGCGCCCCCAGCGAACCGCAGTTATAGGTTTGCCCATAGCGCCGGGCAATCTCGCGCACCTCCACGGCCATGGCCGCGTAGCGGCGCGCCGGCAGATCGGGATACAGGTGGTGTTCGATCTGGTGGCTCAGGTTGCCGCTCAAGATATGAAACAGCGGCCCGCCCTTGAGGTTGCTCGAACCCTGCAACTGGCGCAGATACCAGTGCCCACGGCTTTCACCCACCACCACTTCCTTGGCAAATACCGCCGCCCGCTCGGTGAAATGGCCGCAGAAAATAATCAGAAAGGTCCACAGGTTACGCAGCAGATTGGCCAGCGCATTACCTGCCAATACGGCCACGGCATTGGCGCCCAGCAGCAGGGCCAGCGCCGGGAAAAACAGATAGTCCTTGACCCACTGGCGCCCCACTTTGCCCATAAACACCTTGAGCAATGGCCGCAATTCCTCGCGACTTATCTTGCCCTTGTAGACCTTGTCCAAGCGCAGGTGCTGCACCGCCACCGAGTACTGGAACAGCAGCGCCTGGATCGTTACCCACAGCGGCTGCCAGCGGTAGAACGGCTTCCAGCGCTGCTCGGGAAACAGACGCACCACGCCGTAGCCAATGTCATCGTCCATGCCCAGCACATTGGTGTAGGTGTGGTGGATATGGTTGTGGGTATGGCGCCAGAAGTCGGAGGGGCCGGCAATATCCCACTCATAGGTGCGGCCGTTGAATTCCGGGTCGTTCATCCAGTCGTACTGGCCGTGCATGACGTTATGACCCAGTTCCATGTTTTCCAGGATCTTGCCCAGGGCCAGCAGCAGTGTGCCCAGCAGCCAGGTGGGCGGAAACCAGCCGAGCAATAGCAACAGGCGCCCGGCGCCGGTGCACAGGCGGATGACCGTGCGCAGGCGGCGGATATAACGGGCATCCGCGGCGCCCAGGTCCGCGCGGTGACGGCGGCCGAGGTCGTCGAGTTCGGTGGCGAAGGCGTGCAGTTCGCCCTCGCTCAATTGGCGGTCATCACGCATGGTGCGCTCCTTAGATATCCACAACCACGTCGCCCAGCGGCACGCTTACGCACAGGCGAATGGCCTGGCCGGGTTCGTTCAGCACGGCGTTGCTGCGCAGGTCCCGCACCACGCCACTGACCAGCACGCAGGTGCAGCTGGCGCAAATCCCCTGGCGACAACCATGAGCGGGGCGCAGGCCGGCGCTCTCGGCTTGCTGCAACAACGAGCTGGCGCTATCGCCCAGCACCTGCAACTGAGCGCGGGCAAAGCGCAGCAGCAAGGGGCTATGGCTGGTATCGCCCGTGATAGTTGGCGGGGTAAAGGATTCGGCTTGCGCGGCATTGCTCGCCCCGGTGCTGCCCCACCAGCGACGCACGCTGCTGACAAAACCATCGGGGCCGCAGGTAAGCAGGTCGGTGGCGTCCGAGCCCTGCACATGCTCAGGGGCAAAACGCCCCGCCTGGCTGCTCAGCAGCGGCCGTACGCGCAGGTTGCGATATTGCTGTTGCAGCGCCTGCAACTCCTCGGCAAAAGCGTGCTGGCCGCTGTCGCGTACGTAGTGCAGCAGCTCCACCGGCGCGCCAAAGCCTTTGTGCAGGGCTTGGCGTAGCAACCCGAGCAAGGGCGTCAGGCCACTGCCGGCGGCCAGTAGCAGCACCGACTGAGCCTGCTGCGGCCACTGCAACTCGCCAAACGGCGCACCGATTTCCACGGCGTCGCCGATAGCCAGGTAATCCAGCAAGCGATTGGACAGGCGCCCGCCCGGCTGGCGCTTGATGGCGATTTCCACGCTGCCATCGGCATGCACGGCGGTCAGGCTATAGCTGCGGCTCAGGCGCACGCCGTCCACCTGCTGGTACAGCTGGACGTGTTGCCCGGGTTCGGCGCCGCGCCAGTTGCCGTTGGGTTCAAGGGTCAGGGCGAGCATATCGTCGGCCACCCAGCGGCGGGCGCGCAGGCGGGCAAAGACCCGCTCCAGGCGCCAGGCCGGATGCAGCAATGCCAGCACGGCATCGACACTCGCTTCGCGCAGCCAACCGTGGCGCACCAGATAACGCAGCGGCGCCAATAGGCGCGCACTGCGGCGCACCAGGGCAAAGGGAACAAGGGGCATGGGGCAGCAACTCAGTGAACAACTGTGCACTAGCCTGACGGAGCCGCTCTTTTCAGTCAACACTCGTGCACTGAAATGGAAACGCCGTCGAGGTTCGACGCCCCCCAAATGCTTTTGCTAGAGTGCGCGGCACATCACCGCAGGGAACCGCGCCACGCATGTCACCTCGTGCCGAACAGAAGCAGCAGACACGCCAGGCGTTACTGGATGCCGCGCGGTATCTGATGGAAAGCGGCCGTGGTTTTGGCAGCCTGAGCCTGCGTGAAGTCGCCCGCCATGCCGGCATCGTGCCCACCGGGTTCTACCGCCATTTCAGCGACATGGATGAGCTGGGCCTGGCCCTGGTAACCGAAGTGGGCGAAACCTTTCGCGAAGCCATTCGCCAGGTGCGCCACAACGAGATGCAGATGGGCGGGGTGATCGACGCCTCGGTGCGTATCTTCCTCAGCGACGTGGAAGCCAACCGCTCGCAGTTCCTGTTTCTCGCCCGCGAGCAATACGGTGGCTCCAAGGTTGTGCGCCAGGCCATCGCCGCCCTGCGCGAAGGCATTACCGCCGACTTGGTCAGCGACCTTGGCCACCTGCCCAAGCTGCCGCACCTGGACCTGCCGGCCCAGGCAGTCATCGCCGACCTGGTGGTGAAAACCGTATTTGCCACCCTGCCCGAACTGATCGACCCGCCGGCGCTGGAGTTGCCCGAGCACCTCACCCCGCAGGCCAAGATGACCCAGCAACTGCGCTTTATCTTTATTGGCTCCAAGCATTGGCAGGGCCTGGGTAGCGTCTGATCGCGCTGCATTTCTGCGAGCCGGCTCCTCGTTTCCCTGGCATAGCTTTGGCATAGTCCAAGGCCCTCACCTTTGCTGTGGATGCTTGCCATGTTGCGTGTTGCGCGTTTTCTGCTGGCGCCCGTTCTCCTCCTGGCCATTGCCCTGGGTACCTTGCTGCTGACCAGCAAGCCGGCCACTCCGCCGATTGCCCTGACCAGCCTGGGCAGCGCGCCGCTGGTGATTGCCCACCGTGGCGGCATGGGCCTGTGGCCGGAGAACACCCTGTTCGCCTTCGAGCGTGCAGCGGCACTGGATGTGGATATGTTGGAAATGGATGTGCGCCGCAGCCGCGATGGCGAACTGGTGGTGATCCACGACGCCGATGTGGCGCGCACCAGCAACGGCACGGGCCTCGTGGCCGACCTCGACCTGGCCACCCTGCAACAGCTCGACGCCGGCTACCAGTGGACCGCCGACGGCGGCACCACCTACCCCTACCGCCAGCAAGGCATTCGTATCCCGACCCTGGCCGAGGTGCTGGCCCGCTATCCGCGCATGGCCAAGTCGCTGGAAATCAAAGACAACGACCCCGCCGCCGCCGAACAATTGTGCCAGCAACTCAAGGCCGCCAATCAGGAGCAGCGGGTGGTAGTCGGCAGCTTCTACGAAGCGCCGCTGCAAGCCTTTCGCGAACAGTGCCCAACGGTCGCCACCGGCGCCGGCGCCACCTCGGCAAAAGTGCTGGTAGTGCTGCACTGGCTCGGCCTGGAGCGTTTGCTATCGCCGTCGTACCAGGTGCTGGCCGTGCCCGAGCGGCGTGGGCCGATGGTAGTGGATGCGGCGTTGATCAGCGCCGCCCAGGAACGCGGCCTGGCAGTAATGCTCTGGACCATCAACGAGCAACCCACCATGCGCCATCTGCTGGATATGGGTGCCCAGGGTCTGATTACCGACTACCCCGACCGCGCCCTGCAATTGCTTGGTCGCTCTACGGTGTCCGCCGCCATCGAGCCCTGAAGCGCAGGCCTGGGTATAAAACGCACAGTTTTGCCCAGGCCGCGGCAGGATAGGTTCAAGGGGGGTCATCAACAGCTTATGCCCAATCAATCCACAGCTCAGTCCACAGGAGCCTGGGATAACTTCTCCACAGCGCATCAGCAGAACGCGCTAACCCCCTGAAAAACCTCAATTATGGGTTGACGCAGGCTGTGCATAAATGCCGGCCGCCGGGTTTTTACCGCACCGATCATTTTCTGTACGATTGCCGCCAGGCCGCGCCAGCCGGGGCTCCCGCCTACTAGTCCCGGCGTTATCCACAACACTGCCCACAGACTTTGGGGGCAACTGTGGAAATTCCCCAGCAACAGCCGCTGAACGTGAATAACCTGCTGTTTTAATGGAATAAAGCGCTACTGCTCAAAAAACACACGATTTCTGCCAAGCCCCGTGGTCTGGGGCTCCTTGCCACCTTTGCCCATGTTATCCACAGATCGCCCCACAGCTTTTGGGGACAGTCGCAGGAGCTGTCTGTGCAAAACCGCTGCTAACCAGGAAATATTGCTTGCTGGAGCGGCGTTTTTTTGCGCGATATTCACAGCCGTCAATAAACCACTGTATATACCCACAGACCTCAAGCAAACCGCTATCGGCTACTGCATCGCGCGGCTGAAAGCCAGGTAAATCGCGGCTTTGCGCAAAAAAATCGAGCTGTTCAAAAAACCGGCAGCGGGCGCCAGCGCAGGCTGTTCATGGCTCTAGCGTGTCTTTCCCCATTTTATTCACAGAACTATCCACAGGTTTTGGGGACAGTTTTTCCACAGCTGCGCGCAGCAGGCAAAATGGCGCTCCCGGCGCAAGCTTTTTCTGGCTACAAGCACCAACAAAATCGTTTTATGGGGAAAAGCAAAAAGCCTGTGGAAATCTCTTGTTTCGCGGCGCCAGCTGTGCCGCTGCGGGGCTTTGCGCTGAATTGATCGTTTGTTGCGCAATAAGCTGCAAGCCGCATAACCACCGGGGCCAAGCGATTGCTCCCGCGCTTATCCACAACCCTACCCACAGTTGTTGGGGGCAACTTCCAGGTTTCGGCCGTGGGCCGTGGTGCGCAAACGAGAGGCGTCGGTTCGACTCGGTGTCGTAGGGTGCGCTCCGCGCACCAGCGATTTCGGCGTAAACGCCTTGGTGCGCGGAGCGCACCCTACGGGACCGAGGCGGCTCGGCAACACGCCTGAGCAAAAAACCTACAGTTTTCTCCAGCCCCCATGGATAGCGGTTCAATCCTACCTTTGCCCACCTTATCCACAGTGTCCTCCACAGCTTTTGGGGACAGTTCAGGCGCTCGTCTGCGCCAGCAGCGCGCGGGCGGCAACCAGGTCTTCGAGGGCAAACCCCACGGATTTGAACAGGGTGATTTCCGCCTCGCTCTGCCGCTGGCCATGGCCGTTAAGCAAATCCTTGAGTTCGGTGGCGATGGCCTGCCTGTTGATAACCCCGTCGGCGAGGGCAAAGAGCAGATCGCCGGCCTCGTGTAGCGCACCTTCGCAGGTATCCACCACGATACGGGCCCGCGCCACGGCGGCGGAATCGGTCTCGCGCATGCTTGGTAGAAAAGCACCGACCAGATCCAGGTGGGTGCCAGGCGAAAGCCAGGCACCCAGCACCAGCGGCTCACGGGAGGTGGTAATGCAGGTAATGCTGTCGGCCTGCTCGACACTGGCTTGCAGGTCGCTACTGGCGGTAACGGGAAAACCCTCGGCCTGCAGCTGCGCCACCAGAGGGGCCAGCTTCTGCGGACTGCGCCCCCAGATCTGCACGTCGCGGTACGGCCGCACGCAGCAATGGGCGCGGACCATATGCGCCGCCAGGGTACCGCTGCCCACGATCAGCAAACGCTCGGCGTCGTGGCGCACCAGGTAGTCGGCCGCCAGGGCCGAGGTGCAGGCGGTACGCCGGGCGGTCATTTCCGAAGCCTCGAGCATTGCCAGCGGCTGGCCGGTGGCGTCGTCGAACAAGGTAAACACCGCGGCCACTGACGGCAGGTTACGGGCGCCGTTATGGGGGAAGACGGTGACCAGTTTTACCCCGATGCCCTGGCCTTTTTGCCACACCGGCATCTGC
>JBCECW010000154.1:0-7781 GCA_039207785.1 Pseudomonas sp.
CCTCAGGCACGCACGGTGCGTTGTTCGATACGTTTTTCGAAGGTGCCGCAGATCAGGCGATCAACGTAGATGCCGGGGGTGTGGATCTGGGTCGGATCGAGTTCGCCCGGGGCGACGATTTCTTCCACTTCAACCACGGTGATCTTGCCGGCGGTGGCGGCCAGCGGGTTGAAGTTCTGCGCGGTGTGGCGGTACACCACGTTGCCGTACCAGTCGGCCTTCCAGCCTTTGACGATGGCGAAGTCGCCGGTGATGGAAGGCTCCATCAGGTAGGCGCGGCCATTGAATTCGCGGGTTTCCTTGCCTTCGGCAATCGGGGTGCCGACGCCGGTGGCGGTAAAGAAAGCTGGGATACCGGCGCCGCCTGCGCGGAGTTTTTCCGCCAGGGTGCCTTGGGGGGTGAGTTCCACTTCCAGCTCGCCGCTGAGCAGTTGCTTCTCGAACAGGGCGTTTTCGCCGACGTAGGAAGCAATCATCTTGCGAATCTGCCGGTCTTCCAGCAGCACGCCCAGGCCAAAGCCGTCGACGCCACAGTTATTGGAGACCACGGTCAGGTCGCGCACGCCTTTGCGTTTGATCTCGGCAATCAGGTTTTCCGGGATGCCACACAGGCCGAAGCCGCCTGCCAACACGGTCATGCCGTCCTTGAGGCCAGCCAGCGCCTCCTCGTACGAACCCACACGTTTATCGAAACCGGCCATTTGCGGCACCTCTCTTGTTGTAGTGGGGGCGTAAAGCCCAGTGCGACGAGTGTTGTGCGCAACGATTCATTTGTTAAGTTGATTTTTAAAATCAATTGATTGATAAAACCGCACAATGACTCTTGAAAGGTCCTACGGGTTCTTATGACCATCAAACAACTGCGGGCATTCCTGGCGGTGGCGCAAAGCCTAAGTTTTGCCCAGGCCGGCGAGCATCTGTACCTGTCGCAATCGGCCTTGAGCCTGACGATCAAGGGCCTGGAAGAAGGCTTGGGCGGTCGTTTGTTCAGCCGCACCACGCGTAACGTCAGCCTTACCCCCGAGGGCGAAGCGCTGCTGCCCCTGGCGCGGCGACTGCTGGCGGACTGGGAAAATGCCGAAGACCAACTGCGCCAGCGCTTCACCCTGCAACAGGGCCGCGTCACGCTGGCGGCCATGCCCTCCTTCGCCTGTAACCGCCTGCCAGCGCTGCTGGTGCAGTTTCGCGCGCGCCACCCGAAGGTCAACGTCACGGTCAACGACGTGATCAATGAACAGGTAATCGAGATGGTGCGTGACCGTCAGGTGGAGCTGGGCATTGCCTTTGCGCCCGATGCCGACGCCAGCCTGCATTTCACCCCGCTGTACCTGGACCGCTTTGTCGCTGTGGTGGCCGCCGACTCGCCGTTGGCGGCAAACGACGAAGTGGATTGGGCCACCCTGCTGCAGTATCCGTTCGTGACCCTGCAACGGCCGTCGACCGTGCGGTTTATGTTGGAGGACTACCTGCGCCAGCAAGGCTTGAAACTGCCGGTGGTATTTGAAAGCCATCAGTTGGCGACGGTGGGCCGTATGGTTGCCAACGGCTTGGGGGTAAGCGCCGTGCCGGCGTTATGTGTTGAGCAGATGCATGAACTGGGCGCGCGTTGCCTCACCTTGCGTGAGCCGATTATCGAGCGGGCCATTGGGATTTTGCGTAAAGCTGACCACGAATTGTCGGTGGCCGCCCAGGCGCTTTACGACACCTTGTTGGCGGCCAAGCCCGGCGTCTGAGGGGCCATCAGCGGCACTTGAAAAAGCTACCAGCAGGTCAGCAGGGTCAGTTCGCCGTAGAGCAGCAGGTCATACAGGCGAGCCGGAAACTCAGGTTGCAACACGCATAGAGCGATCAGGACAAAAGCAGCAAGGCCAACGCATTTGAGCGCACGTTCGCCGGGGGTGGGAGGGTCGATATCAGGGAAGCCGTGCATGGTCATTACTCGTCAGGACAGGGGCCGCGAGCATTGCAAGGCAGTGGAAAACGCTCTGTAGAATTGCTGGTCAATCCATGTAAGGCGCTTCCTAGGACTCACTGCCCCTAGCGTTGTGTCAGCAAAAACCTCACTGCTAAGCTCAGCCTCGTCTCGATTTGCTTAACCCCTGCACCTGCCGGAGGCATAACAACAATGCAAACGACCGAAGCCACTGCCGTTGCCACCGTAAAACTGCTGATTGCCGGCGAGCTGGTTGAATCAAACAGCCAGCACTGGCGCGACATCATCAACCCTGCCACCCAGGCGGTTCTCGCCCGTGTACCGTTCGCCACTCAGGCCGAGGTGGATGCCGCCATAGATGCCGCGGCCGAGGCCTTCAACACCTGGCGCAAAACCCCGATCGGTGCCCGCGCGCGCATCTTCCTCAAGTACCAGCAACTGATCCGCGAGCATATGCACGAGCTCGCCGCGTTGCTCACCGCCGAACAAGGCAAGACCCTGGCCGACGCCGAGGGCGATGTATTCCGTGGCCTGGAGGTGGTGGAGCACGCCGCCGGCATCGGCAACCTGCAATTGGGCGAGCTGGCCAATAACGTCGCCGGTGGCGTCGACACCTACACCCTGTTGCAGCCGCTGGGCGTGTGCGCCGGCATCACCCCGTTCAACTTCCCGGCGATGATTCCGCTGTGGATATTTCCAATGGCCATCGCCACCGGCAACACCTTTGTGCTCAAGCCGTCCGAACAGGACCCCATGGTGACCATGCGCCTGGCCGAGCTGGCCATGCAGGCCGGGGTTCCGCCTGGGGTGCTGAATGTGGTGCATGGCGGTGCCGACGTGGTGAACCGCCTGTGCGACCACCCGGCGATCAAGGCGGTGTCGTTTGTCGGCTCTACCCAGGTAGGCACCCATGTGTATAACCGCGCCACCCAGAACGGCAAACGCGCGCAATGCATGATGGGGGCAAAAAACCACGCCATCGTGATGCCCGATGCCAACCGCCAGCACACCCTCAACAACCTGGTGGGCGCGGCCTTTGGCGCCGCCGGGCAACGCTGCATGGCGTTGTCGACGGTGATCCTGGTGGGCGAGGCGCAAAGCTGGCTGCCAGAGCTGGTGGAACGCGCCCAGACCCTGCAACTCAATGCCGGTACCGAAGCCGGCGCCGACCTGGGCCCGGTGGTGTCGTGCGCGGCGTTGGAGCGAATCGAAGGGTTGATCGCCGCCGGTGTGGCCGAAGGCGCCACCTTGGCCCTCGATGGCCGCAAGCCCACGGTGGCCGGTTTCGAGCGCGGCAACTTTATTGCGCCGACCATTTTCAGCGACGTGACGCCAAGCATGCGCATCTACCAGGAAGAGATTTTCGGCCCGGTGCTGTGTGTGCTCACCGCCGCCACCCTCGACGACGCCATCGCCCTGATCAACGCCAACCCCAATGGCAACGGCACCGCCATCTTTACCCGCTCGGGCGCAGCAGCGCGGCATTTCCAGGAAGAGATCGACGTGGGCCAGGTGGGCATCAATGTGCCGATTCCGGTGCCCGTGCCGATCTTTTCCTTCTCCGGTTCACGTGCCTCCAAGCTTGGCGACCTCGGCCCCTATGGCAAACAGGTGGTGCAGTTCTATACCCAGACCAAAACCGTTACCCAGCGTTGGTTCGATGAGGATGAAGTCGGCGCGGTCAATACCACCATCACCCTGAAATAAGCGTTACCCACAACTCCAATAAGAGGAACGCGGTATGAATATCGGTTTTATCGGCCTGGGCAATATGGGTGGCCCCATGGCGCTGAACCTGCTCAAAGCCGGCCATATGCTGGAAGTGTTCGACCTGGTGCCCGCCTCGCTGCAGCGCCTTGTGGATGCCGGCGCCCATGCCCTGGCGTCCCCTGCCGACATCGCGCGTAGCAAGGTCGAGCTGATCATCACCATGCTGCCGGCCGCTCGCCATGTAAAAGCGGTGTACCTGGGCGACGACGGTTTGCTTGCCCATGTGGCCGCCGGCGTGCGCCTGATCGACAGCTCCACCATCGACCCCATGACCGCCCGCGAGGTAGCCGCTGCGGCCGCCAGGCAGGGCAACCCGATGCTCGACGCGCCAGTCTCCGGTGGCACCGGTGGCGCGGCGGCCGGCACCTTGACCTTTATGGTCGGCGGCAGCAGCGAGGATTTTACCGCCGCCCAGCCGGTGCTCGCGGCCATGGGCAAAAACATCGTGCACTGCGGCGCCGCCGGTAACGGCCAGGTGACCAAGGTGGCGAACAATATGCTGCTGGGCATCTCGATGATCGGCGTGGCCGAAGCGATGAACCTCGGCGTGGCTCTGGGTATGGACGCCAAGGTGCTGGCCGGGGTGATCAATACCTCCAGCGGGCGCTGCTGGAGTTCGGATACCTATAACCCCTTCCCCGGCGTGCTGGATAGCGCACCGGCGGCGCGCGGTTATAGCGGCGGCTTTGGCACCGACCTGATGCTCAAGGACCTGGGCCTGGCCACCGAGGCGGCCAAGCAGGCCCAGCAACCCGTTTTGCTTGGCGCCCTGGCGCAGCAGCTGTATCAACAATTCAGTGCCGCTGGCCATGGCGAGTTGGATTTTTCCGCGATTATCCAGCTCTACAACAACGCCCGATAACAACAAGAGAGCGCGTATGCACGACCTGGAACTGAGCGACGAACAACGCATGATCCGCGATATGGCCCGCGACTTTGCCCAAAGCGAAATCGCCCCCCACGCCCAGGCCTGGGCTGCTGCCGGCTGGATCGACGACGCGGTGGTCAGCAAGATGGGTGAACTGGGCCTGCTGGGCATGGTGGTGCCCGACAGCTGGGGCGGCTCCTACACCGACTACGTGGCCTATGCCCTGGCCGTGGAGGAAGTGGCTGCCGCCGATGCCGCCACCGGCACCTTGATGAGTGTGCATAACTCGGTGGGCTGCGGCCCGCTGCTTAACTACGGCAGCCAGGCGCAACAGCAGCAATGGTTGCCAGCGTTGGCCAGCGGCGCGGCGATTGCCTGCTTTTGCCTGACCGAGCCGCATGCCGGCTCCGAGGCCAATAACCTGCGCACCCGCGCCGAACTCAAGGACGGCCAGTGGGTACTCAATGGCGCCAAACAGTTTGTCAGCAACGGCAAGCGCGCCAAGCTGGCCATCGTGTTTGCCGTCACCGACCCGGAGCTGGGCAAGAAAGGCCTGTCGGCTTTTCTGGTGCCCACCGATACCCCGGGCTTTGTGGTCGACCGCAGCGAAAAAAAGATGGGCATCAAGGCCTCGGATACCTGCGCCGTCACCCTGAATAATTGCAGCATCCCTGAAGCCAATCTGCTGGGCCAACGCGGCAAGGGCCTGGCCATTGCCCTGTCGAACCTGGAAGGTGGGCGTATCGGCATTGCCGCGCAAGCCCTGGGCATTGCCCGGGCCGCGTTCGAAGCGGCGCTGGTGTATGCGCGGGAGCGCGTGCAATTCGGCCAGCCGATCATCGAGCACCAGAGCATCGCCAACAAGCTGGCCGATATGCACACGCAGATCAACGCCGCTCGCCTGTTGATTCTGCATGCCGCGCGCCTGCGCACGGCCGGGCACCCATGCTTGTCCGAGGCCTCGCAGGCCAAGCTGTTTGCCTCGGAAATGGCCGAACGGGTGTGTTCCGATGCCATCCAGATTCATGGCGGCTACGGCTACCTGGAGGACTACCCGGTGGAGCGCTATTACCGCGATGCACGCATTACCCAGATTTACGAAGGCTCCAGCGAAATCCAGCGCCTGCTGATTGCCCGCGAGCTCAAGCACTACGCCCTGTAACAGCGGGCAAAACGCAGGCAAAAGAAAGCCGCCCATTGCGGGCGGCTTGGCTGAACATAAGAAGCTTCAAAAGGGAGCAATCACAACCAGGGCAACCACTACGTGGTGACATCACTCAGTAATTGAAAATCTTGCCACCCTTGAATCCACGTATCGCCTGGCTACTTTCTGTGGGATCGGCGAGGAAGGCCGCCGGGGAATTAAACGCGCTGGACCTGGCGGGTTAAATCGGAAAGCACCGAGCAGCCTGTAGGATTTATCCATGCGTTCCGCATAATCCGCAGGCTTGGCAGGAAAATTCGTCGACGAAAATAGCCACTCAACACAAACACCACTGGTGAGCGGAAGCCTGCTTGGGCACACTCGCACACCGTTACCGCTCCTTTATTTCACCGCCTGCCAGCCGTTAAGGGCCCGTCGTGACCGCCGCTGCCACCCCTACTCCGCTTAGCCCCATCCAACTGCGCCAGATCTTGCTGGGCCTGATGCTGGGGATATTTCTCTCGGCCCTGGACCAGACCATCGTCGCCGTCGCCCTACCGGAAATTGCCCTGCAGTTGCCCGGCAGCGAAGTGCTGGCCTGGGTGGTGTCGGCCTATATGTTGGCCATGACCATTTCCACGCCGTTCTTCGGAAAGCTCGGCGACCTGTTCGGTCGTCGGCGGCTACTGCTGATTTCCATCAGCCTGTTTGTGTTTGCCTCGGTGCTCTGCGCCCTGGCCCAGGATATGTGGCAACTGGTGGGCGCCCGTGCCTTGCAAGGGATTGGCGCCGGCGGCCTGGTGGCCACCACCCAGGCGCTGATTGGCGACCTGATTGCGCCAGCCGAACGCGGCCGCTACCAGGCCTGGTTTAGCGGCATGTTCGCCATCGCCAGCCTGATCGGTCCGCCATTGGGCGGCGTGCTGAGCAACCAGCTGTCCTGGCGCTGGGTGTTCTGGATCAATCTGCCGATTGGTTTGCTGGCCATCTGGCTAAGCCAGCGGCGCCTGGCCGGGCTGCCGGAGAAACGCCGCAAGGCACAGCTCGACTATATGGGCGGCCTGCTCTTGCTGATCGGCCTGGGCAGCCTGCTGCTGTTGCTCACCCGCCTGGGCCAGGAACGCAATTGGCTGACCCTGGAAAACGCCGTGGGCCTTGGTATTGCCGTAATCGGCCTGGTGTTGTTTGTGCTGCAGGAATTGCGCGCCCGCGAGCCGGTTATCCCCATGGAACTGTTCCGCATCGGCGCGGTGCGCGCCGGTTGGTGCCTGCTGTTTTTCGCCAACTTCCAAGCCGTGGCGCTGGCCGTCTTGTTCCCCCTGCATGCCCACGCACAAAGCGGTGGCGGCACCGGCGCCAGCCAGTTGATGGCGATTGCCATCGGCGCGCCGATGGGGGCGTTTATCGGCGGGCGCCTGAGCGCGCGACTGGGCCGCTACAAGCCGCCGATTCTGTGCGGCAACCTGCTGCTACCCGTAGCGCTGGTGGCCCTGGCATTCCTGCCGCCGACCCTGGATAAGCTGAGCCTGCCGCTGCTGATGTGCTGCGGCGTGGCGCTGGGCTTGCAGTTCCCCACCTCGATGGTGGCCGTGCAAAGTGCCGCGCCCGTCAGCCACCTGGGCGTGGTAACCGCCGCATGCGGCATGTTCCGTGGCCTGGGTGGGGCGCTGGGGGTCACGCTGCTGTCGAGCCTACTCTGGCACCTGCTGCCCAGCGTCGACCCGGAACATATCAGCGCCAGCCTGGGCCAGGTGAGCAGCGAGCAACTGCGAATGGCCTTCCGTGAGTTGCTGTTGCTGGATGCGGCAATTGCCGTTGTTCCGTTGCTGATTGCCTTGTGCATGGCCGATAACCGCTTGCGGCATCATCTGCCTGATACCTGCGCAGAGTAAAAAGCTTCGCGAGCCAGCTCGCTCCTACGCACCGTGCATACGGCGAGATTCCGCCCGCGAGTGGCGGAATCTGGCCAGTTCCCGCCACCCTGCCCCGCCTGAAAATCGCTACAACCCGCGCCATGCGGCGCCTTGCCGCACCTGGCCCCGGTCTTGCTCTACGCCGCCTGGATA
>JBCECW010000155.1:0-7776 GCA_039207785.1 Pseudomonas sp.
CGCCCTCACCACCGCCTTGCCCGTGCTGTTTATGGGATTGCTGGCTCCCATGGCGCCGCGCCTGGCCGTGCGCTTTGGCCTGGAGCGCACCATCCTCGGCTGCATGACGCTGATCGGCGGCGCGCTGGTGCTGCGCCTGGCCAGCCATAACAGCCTGGTGCTGATCGGCAGTGCGGTGGTTGTCGGTGCGGGTATTGCCGTGGCGGGGCCACTATTGTCCGGCTTTATCAAGCGCCACTTTGTCAGCAAGGCCGGCCGGGTGGTGGCCTGGTACTCGCTGAGCATGACCATCGGCGGCGCCGGTGGTGCCGTACTGACCGGCCCGCTGACCAGCCTGTTGGGCGAGCGCTGGCATTGGGGCCTGGCGTTCTGGGCGATCCCGGCAGTGCTGGCAGTGCTGCTATGGCTGTGGGTGCCGAACAAGCAGGAAGACCCGGCGCTGGTCGGCAGTGGCGGTGGCTTGCCCTGGCGTGAACCGCGGGCCTGGGTGATTACCGGCTTCTTTGCCATCCAGGCGGGGCTGTTCTACACCCTGACCACCTGGCTCACCGCGCGCTACCGCGAGGTAGGGTTTGATGCCTCGCTAAGCAACACCCTGTTCAGCTCGTACATGATGATCGGCCTGCCCAGCGCCTTTGTGCTGCCTTGGCTGGCGCAACGTTACGACAACCGCGCGCAGTTGCTGCTGCTGTGCGCCATCAGCTCCAGTGTGTGCCTGGGCATGATTTCCTTCGCACCGACTGTGCTGCCACATATCTGGGCCGTATTGCTGGGCCTGGGCCTGAGCGGCTCGTTTGCGCTGTCGCTGGTGCTGCCGATGTATGAAGTCAACACGCCGCTGGCGGTCAGCCGCTGGACCGCCATGATGCTCTGCGCCGGCTACAGCATCAGCAGCTTTACGCCCATCCTCACCGGCCTGGTGCGCGACCTCACCGGCAGCTACCAGGTGCCGTTCGTGGTGCTGACCGGGCTGGCGGTCGCGATGATCGGTCTGGCCTGGCTGCTGCAACAGAAGAAAGCGGCCGTCGCCTCCCAGTAACAATTTGCCGCACCGGCCCGCAGCCCGCACGGGCTGCGGGCTTTATGACCGTGGCGTGACGGTTTTTCTCTGCTAGCGTTACCAACCAGCAGTTTGCCGATTTTCCCGTGGCGGTTATCTGGCATAATCGCGCCCCCTTTCGACTTGAACAGAAAACCACATGTTCGATCTTTTCAGCGGGCTGGAACCCTGGGTCATTGTCAGCCTGATTCTGGCCCTGACGTTCGTCCTGTTCTTCGAGTTCATCAACGGCTTCCATGACACCGCCAACGCGGTGGCTACCGTGATCTACACCAAGGCCATGCCGCCACACCTGGCGGTGATGCTCTCCGGTGTTTTCAACTTCCTCGGTGTATTGCTCGGCGGCGTGGGCGTGGCCTATGCCATCGTGCATCTGCTGCCGGTGGAGCTGCTGATCAACGTCAATACCGGCCATGGCCTGGCCATGGTGTTCTCGCTGCTGGCCGCGGCCATCACCTGGAACCTCGGCACCTGGTACTTCGGCATTCCGGCCTCCAGCTCGCACACCCTGATCGGTTCGATCCTCGGTGTGGGCCTGGCCAATGCCCTGATCAGCGATATTCCGCTGGCCGACGGGGTGAACTGGCAGAAAGCGATTGATATCGGCGTCTCGCTGATCGCTTCGCCGATTGCCGGTTTTGTCGTCGCTGCCCTGGTGCTGATCGGCCTGAAGTGGTGGCGCCCGCTGTCCAAGATGCACAAGACCCCGGAACAGCGCCGCAAGCTCGACGATAAGAAGCACCCGCCATTCTGGAATCGCCTGGTGCTGGTGCTGTCGGCCATGGGCGTCAGCTTTGTCCACGGCTCCAACGACGGCCAGAAAGGCATTGGCCTGATCATGCTGGTGCTGATCGGTATCGTGCCGGCGCAGTTTGTGCTGGACCTCAACAGCACCACCTACCAGATCGAGCGTACCCGTGATGCCACGGTGCACCTGAGCCAGTTCTACGACCGCAACCGCGAAAGCCTGGGCGAGTTCCTGGCCCTGGGCAAAGGCAACACTGCCGAAATGCCCGAGCTGTTCCGCTGCAACCCGCAGCAGACCGAAGCCACCATCGCTGGCCTGTTGCACGACCTTAAAGGCGTGACCGATTACCACAGCATTCCATCGGACACCCGCATCCAGGTGCGTCGCTATCTGCTGTGCCTGGACGACACCGCGAAGAAAGTCGGCAAGCTGCAAAGCCTCGACTCGCGGGAAAAGGCCGACCTGGAAAAACTGCGTAAAGACCTGACCGCCACCACCGAATACTCGCCGTTCTGGGTGATTCTGGCTGTGGCATTGGCGCTGGGTATCGGCACCATGGTCGGTTGGAAACGCGTGGTACTGACCATCGGCGAGAAGATCGGCAAGCAGGGCATGACCTATGCCCAGGGCATGTCGGCACAAATCACCGCCGCCTGCGCCATTGGCCTGGCCAACGTCTTCAGCCTGCCGGTATCGACCACCCACGTATTGTCCTCGGGCGTGGCCGGCACCATGGTCGCCAACAAGAGCGGCCTGCAGGGCGGCACCGTGCGCAATATCCTGTTGGCGTGGTTGTTGACCTTGCCTATCTCGATGGGCCTGGCAGCGACGCTGTTCTGGATAGCCACTCGCTTCGTGAACTAATAAAAAGCCCCGCCAAGTGCGGGGCTTTTTGTTTAAGGGCTGGTGCGCGGAGCGCACCCTACGAAATCTCCGTTTTCTCACCTAACCCGGCGCACCAAGCGATTTACGCCAACTCCACAATATGCCCCTCTTTGGCCGGCACCTGGCCGTTATACAGCCGGGCGATCAACTCCTGCGCCGCCGCAAACCCCTGGCTAACCACCACATCCAGCAGCGGCGTGACCTGGTCATAAAAGCGCACCAGCCCTTCGCCGATATATTCCGAGACCTTTACCGGCCCCCAATCGGCATTGCGTTTGCGCAGTTGAATCGGTGCAAAGAACAACTGCGGCTTTGGCCCGGTAATGGCGGTCAGTTGCGCCGGGTCGGTGTTTTGCGCCGAGCCCGCGCAGCAGCTGTACACCAGTTGCTCGCCAAAGTGCTGGTGCACGCGATCACGCAGGCCCAGGTCGCTGGAAAAATCCACGTACAGGGTTGGCTGGTCATTGGCCAGCTGCGCCAGGTCGTCATAGGCCAGGCTTTGCTCGTAGCAGCCCAGGCCTTGAACAAACGCGGTATTGCTGCGCGAGGTCAGTGCCACGCGCTGCACCGGTGCGCCATCCAGGCAGACGGCGGTGCCGAAGGCGGTTTTGCTTGAGGCGCTGGAGAACACCACGCGGCTGGCGCCGAAGAAGTCGTTGTCACGCAGAAAGTCCGCCAGCATCGCCGAGGTCAGAAACAGCGGCTTGAGCAGAATCTGCAGGTTCTCGGTGGCGGGCGAGTAGTAAGGGTCCCAGCTGCAGCGGGTGTATTGGTTATAGGCCGAAACCAGTTTTTGCCGATGTGCAGTGGCGTCGTAGAAACCCCGGTCGCTGACGCGCTCGGGCTGCATACGCAGGTGGCTGGCAATTGGGAAATAGCCATAGAAACGCTCGCCAACCGCGATGCCGTCCACATTCGAGGCCACTACGTCGGCAAAGCCCCACACCGGCACATGGCCCAGGGTGGCGTCGCCGGTGGGGAAGAAGTCCCAGTAGTTCATCGAGTCGCCAAAGGCGGCGTAGGTGATGTTATTGGTGGTCAGCGACAGGCGATTGAGCTTGACCACTATTTCGCCGGCGCCAGCGCTGAGGTCCTCCGGGTGCTGCTCGATATGGCTACGATCCAACGCGTTTTTTTCGGTTAGCAGGCGTGTTACGTTGCTGCGCTCAGACATGACGGGCTCCTGGTTTTTGCGGGGAGTAGGGGTGTCGCCACAGAGTACGAGCTAACCATGAAGCGCGGGTTCGGAAACGCCAGCACCCCCAGCGCCAGCCCGGCAAAGCCGCGCAGCAAGCCGCTCAAGCGCCCCAGCCAGGCCCGCGCGATCTTTACCGTGGAGGCCATCTACGAAGCCTTTGTTCGGATTTGGCTGCGCCAGGGCTGGAGCGCCGTGACCACCCGCGCCGTGGCCCTGGAAGCCGGCGTGGCCATCGGCACCCTTTACGACTATTTCCCCAGCAAGGAAGCGCTGCTCTCGGGCTACGTGCGCTATGGCATCGAATGCCTGCTGGCGCGCCTGGATAGCGACGTGGTGCAGCCTACCGAGCTGCCCTGGCAAGAGCGTATCGAACGGCTGCTGGACGTATGCTGCAACCCACCCGAACCCGACCGCTCGATGTTCGGTTATGAGCTGATTGAACTCGAACACAAGATCGCCGAACGCAAACACCAACACCGCGCCTATGAAGAGCTGGCCAGCAAATGGCGCGAGGTATTCGCCGCGTGCCACGACCTGCCACGTCAGCCCGATGGCGCGACCGTGGATGCCTGGCTGACCAGCGTTTGGGGTGGGCGTCGTTACTGCCTGACGGCGCAGTTAAGCGCCGAGCAGAAGCAGCTGTGGTTGGCGGAGATGAAGGCGATGGTGGTGATGCGGGTGGCGGCGTACGGGTAACTGGGTAGCGCAATCACACCAACCGCACAATCTGCCGATGCCGCCACACCAACCGGTAGTACAGAGTCTGCAACACCAGCATGGTCACATAGGCCACGGGGAACGCCATCCACACACCCTCAAGCCCGAACCCGCTATCCAGCAGATAAGCGCCGGGCATCTGTACGCCAAGGATGCAGAAGATCGAAATGGCCACCGGCACCAGTACCACGCCGCTGGCGCGCATGATGCCGCCCACTGCGGCCTGGTAGCCGAACACCAGAATGCTCCACAGCATGATATGCAGCAGGTGCTCGGCCTGGGCACGGGTGGCTGGGTCGGTGATAAAAAGGCCCAGCAGCCAGTGCGACAGGCCGTAGCCGGCCAGTACCAGGGCGCCGGTCAGGCAGGTGTTGATGGCCAGGCCCGTGCGCAAGATTGCGCCAATGCGTTCCAGCTGGCCGGCACCAATGGCCTGGGCACCCAGGATGGAGGCGGTGATGGCAATGGACAGGGCCGGAAACTGCACGTAATTGACGATCTGCGTAACCGCCCCGTAGGCCGCCGTCGCCTGCGAACCATGGCCATTGACCAGCGCCAGAATCACCAGCTCCGACAGCGAGATCACCACCATCTGCAAGCCAGTGGGCAGGCCGATACGCATCACCTTCGCGAAGATATCGCCGTTTACCCGCAGTGCCCGTAGCAGCTCACGGTCGGGCGCCAGGACATGGTTTTTGCTGCGCAAACGTACGGTGAGCAGAATCATGGCCAGCAGGTTGCTGACCAAGCCGGCATAAGCCGCGCTTTGAATGCCCATGGGGGGCAAGTCGAGCCAGCCCTTGATCAGCGCCGGCGTCAGCAGCAGGCCGGCGACGGTGGAAAGAATCAGCGCCAGCAGGGGCGACACCGTATCGCTAACCCCGCGCAGCAACTGAGTAAACAGCACAAACACCAGCAGCAGCGGCATGATCAGCATCATCACCTGCATATAGGCCGTGGCGTCTTCCAGCACATCGGCCGGGGTGCCGAGGGCCACCATGGCCTCACGAGCGAACACGGTGCCGACCACCGCCGCCAGCAAGCCGATCAGCGCGCCGAGGGTCAGGGTAGTGCCGGCGATGGCCTTGACCATATGAGGCTCACGCGCGCCCCATGCCTGGCCGATCAACACCGATGCCCCGGCGCCAAGCCCGATCACCAGGGCAATAAAAAAGAACACGATGGGAAACATCCCCGACACGGCCGCCAACGCCTGGGTGCCGAGCATCTGCCCGATATAGATGCTATTGAGCGTGCCCGACAGCCCTTGCAGGAAGTTGGACAGCACCATGGGGACCAGAAAAACCAGGTAAACCTGCCACAGCGGGCGGTCAGAGGAGGGGGCTTGCATCGGGTTGGCTCGTCGTTCGGCAGGGGGCCATCTGAGCATGAATGGGAGAAAAAAGGCAGCCCGTAGGAGGGGTGGGGCCGCCTAGGCGAAGCCGAAACCCATCAGCGATTTATGCCAAACCCGCGATGGGTTTCGCTGCGCTCTACCCATCCTACGGAGTGTCAGGCGATCCACGGAGCGGGCGTCAAATCACCCCGGAATCATCATCGTTGATCAGCTTATGCAACCCACCCAAGGCTTCCCGCGATTGGGTACGGCTTAGCAGTTTGCTTTGCGCGGCTGGCGGCAGGTCGGTGATGCGCAGCACGCCTTTGTTCATCAGCACGGAAATCAGGTCGTCGATTACCCGGATCATTTCCAGGTCGCTCTGCTTAAGTTGCAGCAGGTTGCTCTCGACGCTGTGGTTGGCGTACCAGGCCTGCACGTCGTGGTCGTCGGCGGGCAGGGTGTCGTTGCTACCGTCGAACGGGGCGGCTTCAACGCGCGTCAGTTCACCGAACTCGTTGCGCTGGACATACAGCATCAGCAAACCCTCCTTTGTTAGTTGAACGGCGTGTTGTTTGAAGTGCGCACGCAGGCATGAAAACGCCAACCCTGCCACTTGTGTGTAGCGCCTGCAATGCATTCTTGCCAGGTCGCTTTGCAGCCAAAAAAAACGGCGCGAACTCCGAACTGCTGGAGACGCGCCGTTTAGTCCCGCCCTAATTAATGGTGTTCGGTTTTCACCACCGGATCGCTACCGGCCACCAGCGATTTGACAATGTCCGAGCTCGAGGAGCCGTAGGTGTTCAAATCCACCCCTTGCAGGGTGATGGTGACGTTGGCGCCCTGGTCGATATGGCCGGTGGTGCTGACCTGGATGGTCGAGGTCGCGGTGTCGACTTTCAGGTAGTCGAGCACGTTGACGTTGGTCATATCCGGCAGCAGGTCGGTGAGGTCGATACGGTCGCCTTCGCTGACTTTGAAGTCGGTGATGGTGGACTTGCCCACATCACCGGCTTGCCAGACGAAGGTGTCCGCGCCAGCGCCACCGGTCATCAGGTTGTTGCCGGCGCCGCCGTACAGCAGGTCGTTGCCGTCGCCGCCAATCAGCAGGTCGTTGCCGTTGCCACCGTACAAGGTGTCGTTGCCGGCGCCGCCTTCCAGACGGTCGTTACCATCGCCACCGTACAGGGTGTCGTTGCCGTCACCGCCGCGCAGCAGGTCGGCAGCCGACGAGCCGTTCAGGGTATCGGCGCCGGTGCCGCCCGTGCTCAGCACCGAGGTGCCGTTGGCCAGCGTCAGGGCCTGGTAGGTGGTGCTGGTATCGCCGTTGCTGGCGGTGTTGGTGCCGGCAAAGATCAGCGTGCCCGAACTGGTGCCGGTGTTGCCGAGAATCAGCGTCGAGGTATCCCAGCTGCTCAGGTCGCCGATCGAGTCCACGCCGGTGGAGGTGAAGCTATGGCCGTGTCCGTCAGACAGGGTCATGCCGTTTTCCAGGCCGGTGACGGTCAGCTTGGTGGCGGTATCGGCCACGCTGAAGGTCAGGGTGTTGTCGGTTGCGGTGGTGGCATTGGCAATCGCCGTGCTCTGGTAGCCGTTTTCCACATGGTTGATGGCGGCGACCTGGTCGGCCGTCAGCACACCGCTGTAGATGCGCAGGTCATCCAGCGCGCCTTTGAAGTACGCCGAGTCGGTGGCATCGGTGCCGTTGCCGGTGAAGGCCAGGTCGGCTCCGGCGGCGTGACGCAGGGCATCGGTCACCAGGTTGGCCAGCGTGGTCTCGGAAAAGCCGCGCCCCAGATTCTGGTCGACCTTGGCCAGCGGCTGGTCGAAGC
>JBCECW010000156.1:0-7774 GCA_039207785.1 Pseudomonas sp.
GCTGCAACCAGCCCATCGCAGTGAGGCCGGCTACCGCCATTACCAGGCGCACGACCTGCATACCCTGGCCTTTATCAAACGCTCGCGCGACCTGGGTTTTTCCCTGGAAGAAGTCGGCAAGCTGCTGACGCTCTGGCAAGACCGCCAGCGCGCCAGCGCCGATGTAAAAGCCCTGGCGCGCGACCATATCGACGCGCTGAACCGCAAGATCGACGAGCTCACCAGCCTGCGCGACACCCTGCACGAGCTGGTGCAAAGCTGCCACGGCGATGACCGCCCGGATTGCCCGATATTGAAAGATTTGGAGAAGGGGTGTTGCGCCTGAGGCACACCAGCCCCGTAGGATGGGTAGAGCCGTAGGCGAAACCCATCGATTTGCGTATCGATGGGTTTCGCTGCGCTCTACCCATCCTACGATTGGCGTCTGGCCTTACGCCTGCGACTGCAGGTAGTTTTCCAGACCGATACGGTCGATCAGCCCCAGCTGCTGCTCCAGCCAGTAGGCGTGGTCTTCCTCGGTGTCTTGCAGTTGCAGGATCAGCATGTCGCGGCTGATGTAGTCCTGGTGGGCTTCGCACAAGGTCACGCCTTTGCTCAGGGCGGCGCGCACTTCGTATTCCAGCTTGAGGTCGGCACGCAGCATGTCCGGCACGGTGCGGCCTGGGAACATAGGCTTGGGGGTCATGTCCGGGGTGCTTTCCAGGAACAGGATGCGCTGCAGCAGGGCATCGGCGTGCTGGGTCTCTTCTTCCATTTCGTGGTTGATGCGCTCATAGAGCTTGGTAAAGCCCCAGTCCTGGTACATGCGCGAATGCAGGAAGTACTGGTCGCGGGCCGACAGCTCGCCGCGCAGCAGATCCTTGAGGTATTCGACGACTTCGTTATTACCCTGCATTGCTAATTCCCCGCACAAAAAAATCAGAGGCGAAAGCTTCGGCCGCGAAGCCGGCGGGGTCAAGCCCGGCGTTTGGGCAATACCGTTACCGCCAGGCCGACAAACACCAGGGCGCAGGCCAGCCAACTCAGGGTGCTGAGTTGCTCATCGAGCAGCAGCCAGCCGGCCAATAGCCCGGAAACCGGCACCGCCAGGGCAAAGGGCGTGACCACACTGGCCGGATACCGGCGCAGCAGAAAGCTCCAGATGGCAAAGCCCACCGTGGTGGCCAGAAAGGCGATAAACAGCAGTGCGGCAATACCACGCAGGCTGAGATGGGTAAGGGCGAAACTTATTGCCTCGGGTCCTTCGAACACATAGGAAAGCAACAGCAGCGGCAGCGGCGGAATCAGGCTGATCCAGCAGATCAGGCGCAGCATATCGGTGGCGCCGGAACGCTTGGTGGCGATATTCGAGCAGGCCCACATCAACGCCGCGAACACCACCAGGGCAAAGGCCAGCAGGCTATCGCCCAGTGGCCGCTGCCAGCCGATCAACACCAGGCCGCAGGCGGCCAGGGCCAAACCCGCCAAGGCACGGGTGGTGGGACGTTCGCCGAGCATCACGGCAGCAATCAGGATGGTGAAAAACACCTGGCTTTGCAGCACCAGCGACGACAAGCCCGCCGGCATGCCCAGGTGCATGCCGACAAACAGCACGCCGAACTTGAACACCCCCAGCAGCAGGCCGATCTGCACAATGCGCCACAACGGTGCCGGCATCGGCCCACGCAGAAACAGCAGCGGCAAGGCCGCCAGGGCAAAGCGCAGGGCGCAGAACAACAACGGCGGGAAATCCTGCAGCCCCACCTTGATCACCACAAAATTCACACCCCAGATCAGGGTAACCAGCAGGGCAAGCAAGGCGTGGCGCAAGGGCATGGCGGGGCTCCAGAAAATACCGGACCACGGTATCAGCTTGGCGCGCAAACGCAGGCATACAGCTGGCGGGTAACAGTTGCTGTGCAGCCGCGATACGGTTTCGTGCTCGCCGACGCGCCGAGGTCCCGTAGGGTGCGCTCAGCGCACCAGGCGATTTGCGCGTAAACGCAAAAAGCACCGCTTCTACAGGATGGCGGGACGGTTATTGCAACCAAGGCGGCGGTGGCGGCTCATCGCTTTTGGCCGGGCCATCGGCTTCGGCACGGGCGGCTTGTTTGCGCTGTTCATCCAGGCGCGCCGCTTCGATCTCGCGCATCACCGCGCCGACATCGGCGGCCACCTCGCTATCGGCAAACTCACCGGTCAGCACGCTGCCCGGGTGCAGGGTGCCGGCTTCGTAAAGCGCCCACATTTCCTTGGCATAGCGGGTTTGCTTGAGCTCCGGCGCATAACGGCCGAAGTAGGCGGCCATATTGCCGACATCGCGTTCCAGCATGCTGAAGGCGTGGTTATTGCCGGCGGCGTCCACCGCTTGCGGCAGGTCGATAATCACCGGGCCGTTGGCGTCCAGCAGCACGTTGAATTCCGAGAGGTCGCCATGCACCAGGCCGGCACACAGCATCAGCACGATCTGACGGATCAGAAAGGCGTGGTATTCGCGCGCTTCCTCGGGCTCCATCACCACGTCGTTCAAACGCGGCGCGGCGTCGCCGTCTTCGCCAGCAATCATTTCCATCAGCAGCACGCCGTCGAGGAAGTCGTACGGCTTGGGCACCCGCACCCCGGCGTTGGCCAGGCGGAACAGCGCCGAGACCTCGGCGTTCTGCCAGTTTTCTTCCTGCTCCTTGCGCCCGTGCTTGGAGCCCTTGGCCATGGCGCGCGCATCGCGGCTATTACGCACCTTGCGCCCTTCCTGGTACTCGGCAGCCTGGCGAAAGCTGCGCTTGTTGGCCTCCTTGTAGACCTTGGCACAACGCAACTCTTTACCGCAGCGCACCACATAGACCGCTGCTTCCTTGCCGCTCATCAGCGGGCGCAGCACCTCATCGACCAAGCCGTCTTCAATCAGGGGTTCAATGCGTTTGGGAGTCTTCATCAGCTTTTATCAAGGGTCCTTTCTTGCCGAAGTTAGGGTGGCCAGAGCCGGTTGCGGCCCATCCTCTCACAGCCCGCCGCCGATGCCGACCCTGCTAACGCGACGCAGCGCAAAACAGTGGATGTTTATCCGCGCTGCAAGTTCTGCTTCAACGCCTCCATGGCATAGCGCACTTTCGCCGGCTGCGCATCGCGCCGCGGGGTAACCAGGTACAGCGGCATCGCCGCGTGCTGCCAGCCGGGCAATACCCGTTGCAGGCGACCGCTGGCCAACTCCGCGCGCACCTCGGGTTCGGCTTGTACCGATACCCCCAGACCGGCCAGGGTGAACTCCCGGGCGGCGATCATATTGTTGCAGGTGATGCGGCTTTCCAGTTTTACCCGACGCTCCTCACCCGCGCCGTTATGCAGCACCAGGGTTTGTGGTTTCAGGCTGAGCCAGTCGATCTGTTGCAACTGCTCGGGCGTCTCGATGGGTGGGTGTTGCGCCAGGTAGGCCGGTGCGGCGCACAGCACGGCGTTCCAGTCCGCCACATGGCGCGCCACCAGGCTGGAGTTTTCCAGACGGCCAATACGCAGGGCGATATCGATACGCTGCTCGATCAGGTCGATCTGCTCGTCATCAAAAAACACGTTTAAACGCAGCTGCCGATGCGCCGCCAGCAACGGCGCCAGCGCGCGGCTCAGGCGGCCACTGGCAAAGCCCACTGGCACGGTAATACGCAGCTCGCCCACCGGCGCATCGCGCAGCTCCAGCAAGCGCTGCTCGGCGTCCTGCGCCAGGGCCAGCACTTGTGCGCAACTGCGGTAGAAGGTGGCACCGGCTTCGGTCAGGGTCAGTTTGCGGGTGGTGCGGTGCAGCAGGTTGACCTGGGTGCTGGCCTCCAACTTGCTGATCTGCTGGCTGACCGCTGAGGGCGTCATACCGAGCTCGGCAGCAGCGGCCACCATCGAGCCTTTATCCACCACCGTGGCAAACACGGCCATGCGTTTAAGCTGTTCCATTATTAAGTTCTGCTTAACTGTTTAAGCCTTTTTAGCCTATTTCTCCGCGCTTTACCCATCGCTGATGATGGCTGCCAGTTAATCACGCAGTGGGAGACAGCTATGAAAATTGCCCTGATCGGTGCCAGCGGTTTTGTCGGCGCCGCCGTTTTGCAAGAAGCCCTGAACCGTGGCCACCAGGTAAGCGGTATCGTCCAGCACCCGGAAAAGCTTGCCGCCCATGCCCAGCTCACGGCGGTAAAGGCCGACGCCTATGACGCCACGGCTCTGGCCAGCGTACTGAAGGGCCACGATGCCGTGGTCAGCGCCTTTAACCCCGGCTGGGGCAAGGCCGATATCCTGCCGCTGTTTCTCAAGGGCAGCGAGGCGATCGTGGCAGCGAGCAAGGCGGCCGATGTGGCGCGTCTATTGGTCGTCGGCGGTGCGGGCAGTTTGTATGTGGCGCCGGGCCTGCAACTGATCGACACCCCGGACTTTCCCGCTGCCTATAAAGACGGCGCCGAAGGTGCACGCCAGCATCTGAACCAACTGCGCGGCGAACAGCAGCTGCAGTGGACCTTTCTGTCGCCGCCAGCGCTATTGCAGCCGGGCCAGCGCAGTGGCAAGTACCGCGTGGGTGGTGAAGAGCTATTGATGGATGGCGCGGCACCGGCCGGGATCAGCGTGGAGGATCTGGCGGTGGCGATTGTCGATGAGCTGGAAAAGCCCGCGCATATTCGCCAGCGGTTTACCGTGGCGAACTAGCCGTTAGATCGCTGGTGCGCGGAGCGCACCCTACGAGGCCTACGTCGATCCCGTAGGGTGCGCTCCGCGCACCAAGCTTTACGCCGGCTCTGGCGGCAGGGTGAGCTCGATGGTTTCGCCAAAGGATTCATCCAGGCGCTGCAGATCGGAATGAATGGCCTGGGCATCATCCGCCAGCCCGATGGCCACGCTGCAAAATTCATCGGCCGCGCCCAGAAAGGCCATCACCACCAAGGGATCGAACTCCGTGCCGCTGGCGGCGCTGATACGTTCCACCGCTTCGGCGTGGCTGGCGGTTTGCCGGTAGGGGTGGTGGGCGGTGAGTTCTTCGTAGCGGCCCACCACGGCCATCAACCGCGCCGGCAGGGGAATCTGCTCGCCGCGCAGGCCTTGTGGATAACCGCTGCCATCCCAGCGTTCGTGCTGGCTATAGACAATCAGCTTGGCGTCGCCAAGAAAACTTTCGCTGTTGCCCAGCTTGTCTTCGGCCGCCTGCAAGGCAGCAAAGCCGGCCTCGGTATGGCGGTGCAGCACCACCACGTCGGCAGGCTCCAGGGCCACCAGGTTGTGCAGGATACGGTCCGGCAAGGTCAGGCGCCCAATGCCATGCAACAGCGCCGACTTGCCCAGGCGCGCGATGCGCTCGGGGGTCAGTTCCTCGGCCAAGGCCGGTTGCTGGCTGACCAGGGCGGTGGCCAGCGCCAGCATATACGGCTCGATACGCGCCAAGTGGCCACCCCCCGGGTTCTCGCGCAACCGCGCCAGCCCGGCCATGGCTTCGATGGTCACTTCCTGGAGTTTTTCGATATCGCGGGTACGCCGGCGCACTTCCAGTTGCAGGTACTCGCTCTTGTCGCGCAAGAAATCGGCGCTGGCTTTGACTTGCAGCTGCGCCTTGACCCGCGCCAGCACCAGCGGCGGGCTGATGGGTTTGGTGATGTAGTCCACCGCCCCCAGATCAAAGCCTTGCTGCTCATCGGCCAGCTCGGTCTTGGCGGTCAGAAAGATAACCGGGATATCACGGGTCTGCGGGTCGGCCTTGAGGCGTTTGCACACTTCGTAGCCGTCCATCTGCGGCATCATGATATCCAGCAGGATCAGGTCCGGCGGCGGGCTGCTGATGGCGATGCGCAGCGCCTTGACCCCGGAGCTGGCCACCTTCACCCGGTAGCTGGGCAGCAGCAGTTCACTCATCAACTCGAGGTTTTCCGGGGTGTCGTCCACCACCAGCACCAGCGCCTGCTCGGGTCGGTCAAGTATCCCGTCCATACCACCCTCTTCTGTCGTCATTGGCTGCACCTCAAAGGCTCACGCCACGCTGTTCACTGGTTTGCCGCAATAACGTCAGGGCCTGTTCAAAATCGTAGCAGCGAACGGCCTCGGCCAGCGGCGGATAGTCGCCGTCAAAGGCACTGCGCAGCAAGCCGGCCTGCGCTTCGAAGACCTTGCCGGCCCGCGGGTCGTCATGGGCAAACAGACCCGCCAGTTCCTGGCATACCGCCGTCAGCTGCGCCGGATCGACCGCCACCGCGACCACAGCCGACGCCGGCCACTGCTGGTCGATGGCCTGCAGCAAGGCCTCCAGGCTTTGCTGCACTTCGCCGACCAAGGGTTCCAGCTGATCCGCCGGCTGCTGCGCCTTGAGGCCGTTTTCCAACAATGCCACCTCGGTCTGCAAATCCACCGCGCCCAGGTTGCCGGCCAGCCCCTTGAGACTATGGGCCAAGCGTTCGGCAGCTTCGCCCTGCCCTTGGTTCAGTGCCAATCGCAGCTGGGCGATAAAATCTTTCTGGCTGACGGCAAATTTCTGCAGCAGGCGCTGGTACAGCTCGGGCTTGCCCAGCACCCGCCGCAGGCCGCTATCGAGGTCAACGCCAGGCAGATTCCAGGCCGGGGGAGCGGGCACCGCCGCCGGGGTGTCAGGCGCTGTCACACCCAGCCAGTGCGCCAGGGTGCGCCAGAGCTGGTCGGGGTCCAGCGGTTTGCCCAGGTGGTCGTCCATGCCGGCATCAAGGCAGCGCTCGCGATCGGCCGGCAAGGCGTTGGCGGTCATGGCAATAATCGGCAACTGGGCGAACTGGCTTTCGGCGCGCAGCCGGCGGGTGGCGGCCAGGCCGTCGAGCACGGGCATCTGCATATCCATCAGCACCAGGTCGAAGTGGCCCTCCCCCTTGGCCAGCAACATTTCCACGGCCTGCGCGCCGTCCTCGGCCTGCTCGATTTCCAGCCCGCTTTCTTCCAGCAGGCCGCAAGCCACCTCGCGATTAAGGGCGTTGTCTTCCACCAGCAAGACGCGCTTGCCGCTCAGGTCGGGCAGGCCGCTGGCCATGAGCACGGGTTCACTGGCCGACGGGCCCTGGTGGTTGGCCAGGGTGGTCACCACCGCATCGAGCAGCACCGATGGGTTAAGCGGTTTTAGCAGCACATCGTCGACGCCCACCTGACGGGCGTCCTGTAGCACTTCCTCGCGACCATGGGCGGTCACCATCAGCAGCCGTGGCTGCGTATGCAAACTCAGGCCCTGCAATTGGCGCGCGGTTTCGATGCCGTCCAGCTCCGGCATATGCCAGTCCAGCAGCACCAGGTCGAACGGCCGGCGCTGGTCGGCCAGTTGCACCTGGCGCAGGGCGGCGCTGCCGGAGACGGCGGTTTCCACCCGAAAGCTCATGCCCACCAGCATGTCGTGCAGCACGCGGCGGGCGCTGTCGTTGTCGTCCACCACCAACACCCGGCGGCCCCGCAGATTGGCCTGCGCCTGCAACGCCTGTTGGCGTTCGGAGGAAATGCCCAAGGGCAAGCGGCACCAGAACAGGCTGCCGCGCCCCACCTGGCTTTGCACCCCCACCCGCCCGCCCATGGCCTCGGCCAGGCGCTTGCAGATGGCCAGGCCCAGGCCCGTGCCACCGTATTGGCGGGTGGTGGAGTTGTCTGCCTGCTGGAACGACTCGAACAGGCGCTCCAACTGGTCATGGCCGATGCCGATACCGGTATCGCGCACGGCGAAATACACCTGCACCTGCTCCGCGTCCTGCTGTTCGGCGCGAATCAGCAGCTCGATTTCGCCGCGCTCGGTGAACTTCACTGCGTTATTGGCGTAGTTGATCAATATCTGACC
>JBCECW010000157.1:0-7677 GCA_039207785.1 Pseudomonas sp.
GGCCGAGACCCGTTTTCTGGTCAACGAAAAAGCCAAGGCCGGCATTCACCAACTACCGGGTGGCGTGCTCTACAACGAACTGGTGCGCGGCCAAGGCAAAAAGCCTTCGGCCACCGGCCGGGTGCGAGTGAAATACGTGGGGCGCTTTGCCGATGGCAGCGTGTTTGATGAGAGCGCTACGCCGGTATGGTTCAAGCTCGACAGCGTGATTGCCGGCTGGCGTATTGCGTTGCAGGAAATGCCGGTGGGGAGCAAATGGCGCCTGGTCATTCCGTCTGCCCAGGCCTATGGCGCCGAAGGGGCCGGCGACTTGATCGCGCCCTATTCACCCTTGGTATTTGAACTGGAGTTGCTGGAGGCCGCCGACTGAGCAGCGGCCCCTTTTACAACGCTTAGACGGCGGGCGCCGTCTGTTGCTGATGGGCGTTGTGCAGCACTTCGATCAGGCAGTCTTCCAACTCGAAACGCTCATGCAGCAGTTGCCCCAGGCGTTTCAACTCGGCGGCGACCACCGTGGCATTGCTGCAATCACCTTTGTCGCAGCGATCGTTGAAGGCCAACGCCACTTCGGTGATGGCTTCGATACGCGGGTAGATCTGCTTGGCCAACTCCAGCCCGCGTTCATCACCGAACGCCTTGGCTTCATTGGTCAGCTGTTCATAGACTTCGAAATGGCCGGCGGATACGTAATCCACCAACACCTCGCAGAAACGTTGCAGGGCCTGCTCATTGGCAACCGGCGAGGCGTCCTGGTCATGCAGCACATCGAAACTTCGTACCAGTTCATGGCGCTCTTGCAGCCAACGGTCGATTAACAGATGCACCCCACCCCAGCGTTCTTGGGCGTTCTGACAGCTCTCGAGCATGATGACTTCACTCCCCTGGATCGTAATGCTGTTCCACGTCTACTCCGAGACGGTTTTTTGTCATCGGGCACTTTACAACGGCATTTTACCGACGCTTTCTGACGGCCAGATTATGCCCGCCTGCTAACACCTACAAGGCACCAGGAAAGAAAGTTTCATACGGGCGTTTGATACGAATGCCGCATGCGGCTTGGCCTGGGCAATCACCCAGGCCCTCAGGACAGCGGCCTTGAGCCGCTGCTGGAAGTGGGGTCAGGCGCGGCGCAGGAACTGGTAGAGGGAGAAGATCGCCATGCCGATAAAGGCCAGCAGGCACCATTCGGCCAGGCTCATGCCGAACAGGGTCCAGGTCACTTCGGCGCAGTCAGCGGTGCCGTGCAACACCCGCGAAACGAATTCCTGGAAGGGCAGGTTTTGCAGCATGTAGTCGAAGTTGGTTGGCATGCACGAAGCCATCGGGTCCGGCGGCGTGTTCTGAATCCAGATCTGGCGAATGGCAGCGGCGGCACCGGCGGCGGCCGTCAGGAAGGTCAATACCGAATAGACACGACGTCCACCGCGCCCCGGGTTATGCAGGGCCGCCAGCAAGGCAAACACACCGAAGGCCATGACAAAAATGCGCTGCACGATGCACAGCGGGCAAGGCTCCAAGCCGACCACGTGTTCGAGGTAGAGCGCGCCGCCCATCATGGCAACACAGGCAAGGAAGGCGAGGAAGAACAGCGAACGCGGGCTGGCCAGCGACATGACAACTCCGGAGCAAGCAAGGAAAGGCGGTACGTTAGAGGAAAGCACCAGCCGCTTACAAGCCAGCCCTGGGCAGCAGTCATCGGCGTTTTAGCACCGCGCATCTGCTTGAGCGCCGCGTCAGGCGGCGCTCAAGCAGATCTGCACAGCAGGGGCGAGACGAAATACCGCGCCCTCAGGCGCCGGTAGTTTCCGGCAGTGGCAGGTCAGGCAAACGCAGCTCCAGCAAGCCTAGGCTTTCCTGGAACAGTTCGTTGCTGCGCTGCACCTCGCCTTGTTGTGCCAGCAGACGCGCCAGCTCGGCGCACGCCTGCGGATGGCGAGCGAAGCTCAGGCTGCTTTCGAAATATTCGCGCGCCTTGCCCCACAACTGGTTCTGCAAACACAGGCGGCCCAGGCACAACAGCAGCATCGGGTCGGTTGGATTGGCCTTCAGCCAGCCCTCGGCGGTTTGCAACTGCTTGGCGACATCACGTCCGCGCACCAGGCCATACAGGTGCACCAGGCGGCTGTCGTATTGCCGCGCGATGGCTGTGCGCAGAACCTCTTCGGCCTCTTCTGGCGCCCCCAGCGTGTGCAATTGTTCGGCGTAGACCGCCACCAACTGCGGCTCGCTGCGCTGGCTTTTGGACAGGTGCTGCCAGGCCTGGGTCAGCGGCTGCAAAGCGATTTCGCCGCTGTTCAAGCCCTCGCTGGCCGCACTGGCCAGGCGGGCGCTCCAGGCTTGCTGTTCCAGCGCACTGAGTTCGGCCTCGCCCAGCACCTTGTCTTTGCGCAGGTCAGGCAACAGCGCGATCACCGCCGGCCAATCGCCCCGCTGCTGATGCACCTGCTGCAAGTGCTTGAGCACCTGGCGATGATGCGGATGGCGGTCGCGCATGACCTGCAGGGTTTCCAGCGCCGCCTCGGTTTGCCCACGGGCCTGTTGCAGTTCGGCATGGGCCAGGGCAATCGCCAACTCCGCATGGGGCTGACGCTCCAAGGCCTTTTCCAGAAAGCCGTCGCTCTGCTCGTAATCGCCCAACTCGTTGGCGGCACGCGCCGCACCGAGGTAGTAGATCAGCGGCTGTTCATCACCATCGCCGGCGCGCTGCAAATGCCGCACGGCGCGGGCCCAACGGCCTTCGGCCAGGTCCAGCAGGCCTTGCTCGCTGGCCAGTTGCACACGGCGCTTGCGGTTGCGCCGCGACCAAGGGTTGACCACCCCGCCGGAAACAAACACCAAGCTCAGCAGCAGGCGCAGCAGATAAACCGCCAGGGCGACCACGGCGATCACTGTCACCGCGGCCCATAGGCTCGATTCGTAGCGGAAGTTCTTATAGGCAATCAGCACATAGCCGGGGTCTTCGACGACCGCCAGGCCAATCAGTACCGCCAAGGCAATAAGCAGCAGAACAATCAGCAGCGCACGTCTCATGGGCTGACATCCTCCAGCTCTTCATCCGCCGCCGGCTGGTCAGCCTGCGATTGCTGTTCCTCGTGCAACTTCTGGCTGGCATTTTCGCGGCGCTGTACATAAGCACGTACGGCGTCGGTAGCCGGCGCCAGGTCCGGCATGGCCACGGCCACCGGCTGGTCGATCAGTTCGTTGATCCGCGCCAACAGCGCGCGGCTGTCGGGGTTCTCGGCGTTGAAATAGCTTTCGAGCACACCGCGCGCCTGGGTCATGGCCTGGCGATACACCTCAGGCTTGCCGTTAAGGGCGGCCCACTGGGCTTGCTCCAGCGCCAGGGTCAGGGCCAGGCGCACTTGCGTCAGGCTTTGGCCGGCGAGCAAGGGGCGCACGTTCTGGTCGGCATGGAAGTCGATACGGATATAGCGCGACAGCTTCTCCAACCACTCGGCCCACCAGCCCTGGCCATCGCCTTCGGCGGCAAAGTTGAATTGCTCACCTTTGCTGCTGAACGCCGGCACCAGGGTGCTGAGCTGCGCCGCCTGCTCGCGCATGGCGCCCAGTTGCAGAAACAGCCCGGTACGATCCAGCGCGCTAATACCCTTTAGCGCCACCAGGGTTTTCGCCAGTTGCTCACGTGCGGCATAGGCGGCGGTGTCATCCTGGTCGCGCAGGATCTCGTCCGCGCCCTGCACCAGCACCGTGGCACTGCCCACATCCTGCAACGCCGAGAGACGCAGCGCGGCGAGGCGCATCAGATGCTCGGCTTCGGCCAGGCGCCAGTCCTGGCGGCTGGCACCCAGCACGCTTTCCACGCGCTGGCTGAGGTGTTGTTGATCGCCTTGCAGCTGCGCCAACAGACGGCGGCGGCTTTCCAGTTCCTGCGCATCGGGCAATGCCGCCAGGCGCTCGGTCAGGCCTTGTTCACGCTGGGACAACAATTGGGTCTGGCTGCGCGCCTGCTCCAGTTGCGACAGCTGTTGCTGGTCCTGGCTTTGCAGCAGGCGTACCTGCCACACGCTCCAGCCGCCAACTGCAACGCCGGCGGCACCAATCAGCAGGGCCACGGCCGCCAGGCCATTGCCGCGCTTGGCAGGCGGTGCCACAGGCGCGGGGGTAACAGGCGCGGTCAGCGCAGGTTGCGTGTCATCTTTCGGGGGGGTTGCTTGGCTCACGTATCCGTCCTGTGCATCAGAGGGCAGCTGGGGCATGGTCCCGCAGAGCTGCCAGCAACGCCGCGGCACTCGCACCACGACAGTCCACAACCGCAAGAGCTCCGGCGGCCGTTGCCATTTCGGCAACCCGCGGGCTCGGTACAAACAAGGGTAGCTGCGCCAAGCGCGGCCAATCTTCGCCGGCCAGGCTCAGCAGGTGTTGAAAACCCTGCCCACTGCTGACCACCAGACCATTCAAGCGTTCAGCGTAAACACGCGTCGGCAAGGCTGCCACCGCATAGTGCGGCAGGCGGCGGCGGTACAGTGGCAGATAATCGACCGTCACACCTTGGCCGCGCAAGCAGTCGGCCAGGGCTTCACGGCCACCCTCGCCGCGCAGGATCAACACCCGTGGCTGAGCGCTGGCACGCAGCGCCCGTTGCAACTCGGGCAGAGCAAGCAGGGCTTCGCTGTCATCGCCTTGGCTGGGATAGCTCACCGGCAAACCGGATTGCGCCAGCAGCTGCCCGGTGGCGGCGCCGACACTGAACCACGGCTGGTTGGCCGGCGGTTGCGGCCAGTGCTGGTGCAGCAAGGCCAGCCCAAGCCGGGCGGCAGGCTTGCTGACAACGAAAACGGCGCAGTAGTGATCGAGTTGCTGGACCATCGCGTGTTGCGCCGGCGTGGGCGCCACCGGCTCGATTTCCAGCAAAGGCAGGCTGCTGCTGAACACCCCTTGTTCGGCCAATGTGGCTGCCAGCGCAGCGCACTCTTCAGCCGGACGGGTGAGCAGCAACCGCCAGCCCGTCACTCGGGCTTCGCCTCGCCATAGACGGCTTGCAGAATCGCTGCCGCTCCTTGTTTGAGCAGGTCTTCGGCGACGCCCACGCCAAGCGCCTGCGGATCTTTCACCGAACCCGTGGCCTCGGCGCGCAGCAGCAGGCCGCCATCAGGCTGGCCCACCAGGCCGCGCAGCCACAGTTGCTCGCCTTGTAGTTCGGCGTAGCAGGCGATGGGCACTTGGCAGCCGCCATTGAGGTGCTTGTTCAAGGCGCGCTCGGCGGTTACCCGCAGGGCGGTTTCGTGGTGATGCAGGGGCTCGAGCAAGGCGTGGATTTCACGGTCGGCGCTGCGGCACTCGATACCGACGGCGCCCTGGCCACCGGCAGGCAAGCTGTCGATCACGCTGATGCTGGAGCGGATACGCCCGCCAAAGCCCAGGCGGATCAGGCCGGCAGCGGCGAGGATAATGGCGTCGTACTCGCCGGCATCCAGCTTGGCCAGGCGGGTGTTGACGTTGCCGCGCAGAAAGCGGATTTGCAGGTCCGGGCGCAAGGCCAGCAATTGGGTCTGGCGACGCAGGCTGGACGTGCCCACCACCGCGCCTTGCGGCAAGGCGTCGAGGCTTTCATAGGTATTGGAAACGAAGGCGTCGCGCGGATCTTCCCGCTCGCAGATGCAATAAAGGCCCAGGCCTTCGGGGAAATCCATCGGCACGTCTTTCATCGAGTGCACGGCGATATCGGCTTCGTTTTCCAGCAATGCGGTTTCGAGCTCTTTGACGAACAGCCCTTTGCCGCCGATTTTCGACAGCGGCGAGTCGAGCAGCTTGTCGCCGCGGCTGACCATGGGCACCAGGCTGACGATCAGGCCGGGATGGGCCGCCTCAAGGCTGGCTTTGACGTATTCAGCCTGCCAGAGGGCCAGGGCACTTTTGCGGGTGGCGATGCGGATTTCGCGGGACGACATGACGGCTCTCGAACGGAATTAACCCGCGCATAGTAAGGCAGCCGCGCCGGTGGTGCACCCGCCGTCAGGGTGACCGGCTGCCGCAGCAGCCGTGGCGGGGAGGCTCAGAGGTTGTTCATCAACTTGCGTACGCCGGCCACATGGCGGCGGCTGACGATCAAGGCATCGCCATTGAGCCCTTTGAGGTATAGCTGGAAATGCCCCAGGGGCGTACGTTGCAGGCGCTCGATGCGCTCGCGGGCCACCAGGGCATTGCGGTGGATACGCACAAAACGATCACCGAACTCGTCTTCCAGCGCCTTGAGCGGCTCGTCCAGCAATACCTCGCCGCCCTCGTGGCGCAGGGTCACGTATTTATGGTCGGCAATAAAGTAGATGACCTGGTCCAACGGGATCAGCTCGATACCCTTGCGGGTACGGGCGCTGATATGGGTACGCGGGCCGTTGCCACTTTCGGCAGCTGGACGGGTCAGCGCCACCAGTTGCACGCGGTTCGGGCGTTCGGCCTTTTTCAGCGCCTCGACCAGGCTTTCCGGGCGCACCGGTTTGACCAGATAGCCCACGGCGCTGACCTGAAACGCATCGACGGCAAACTCGTCGTGCGCGGTGCAGAAGATCACCGCCGGTGGCGCCTCGCGTTCGCAGAGTTTGGCGGCGACTTGCAAGCCATCCAGACCCGGCATGCGGATGTCGAGCAACACCACATCGGGTTTAAGACTATCGATCAGGGTCAACGCCTCTTCGCCATTGCTGGCACTGGGCTCCAACACTCGGTAACCATCGAGCTCACCGACCATACGGCTGAGGCGCTCGCGGGCTAGGGGTTCATCATCGACGATCAGGACATTCATATTGCTCGGGCTTCCTGCGTGAGTCTCGCACAAGGATAGCGTAGACAGGTGAAGTGGCGCCCGTCACGGCGATCCACGCTGAGACTCGCTCTCGGGCCAAAAAGTGCCGCAAGACGCGCATCTATATTCACCAACGCTTGATGTGTACCACGAGAGGGTTTGTGCTCACTGCCCTCTTGATTGAGGCTGTCATAGGGGTTGCTGACACACAGCTGGAACACCCCGTTTTCATATTCTGCTTCTATGCGTACCACGCCCCCTTCGATGCGCGGCTGAATACCGTAGATCAAGGCGTTCTCCAACAATGGCTGCAAGGTCAACTGCGGGATCGGCAGATCGGCCGGAACGTTTTCGATCTGCCACTCCAACTGTAGACGCTCGCCAAGACGATATTGTTCTATCGAAAGATAACGCTTGCTCAGCTCCAGCTCTTCGCTCCACGGCACCAGGCTGCCGGGCTTGGCCAGGCTGGCGCGAAACAGGTCCGACAAATCCAGCACTGCCTGCTCGGCCTTGTACGGGTCGATGGCCACGAGGCTGGCAATGCTGTTCAGGCTATTGAACAGGAAGTGCGGCCGGATACGCGCCTGCAATGACTCGATGCGGGCCGACAACTCGGCCTGCTGCTGACGCCGCCACTGGCTCTGCAGATAAAAGTAGCGTAGCAGCAGCGCCGACATGATCAGGCTGATCAGCGCATGGCGCAGGTAAAGATTTACCTCACCGGCTCGCGGCAGCGGGCCACCCAGTTCGTAATAGTCGGCGATCGCCGTGCAGCCCAGGGTCAGCCCCACCACCAGCAGGCAGCAGATCAGCCCGGCCAGCGCTGCCGGCAGACGCGCCAGCAACGGCCGCAGGCGACACATCAGGCCGGCGGACAACAGCACGATCCATTGCACGAACAAAGACGTCAGGGC
>JBCECW010000158.1:0-3424 GCA_039207785.1 Pseudomonas sp.
GCCTAGGTGATAGCTGGTGACGGCATCGCCCAGGTAGTCGCCGGCATCCAGGTCGGTTTTCCCGTAGCCACCGACAACCCCTGCGCGCCACGCTTCGCCGACGGCCCAGTCGGCACCGAGCAAGGCGCCCTGGGTGCGCTGCTGCATATTCGCCGCGTGCTCAGTGCCTTCAAAAGAGCCCTGGCTACCCAGGCCCTGCAGCCATACCTGGCCATTGGCGCCAGGCACCGCGTTGCTGACCGGCAAGGGCCCATCACTACGCAGCGCGGCGCTTTGCAGGCTATTGCCACGGCTATCGCGCTGCTCCATGGCCTTGAGCATGCCGTAGCCAACCTGCGCGTTGCTGGCCAGCATGGCCGCCGCGCGGCTGGCGCTGGCGGCGCCGGCCAGTTGCTCCAGTGCCGCAGCGGCGGTGTGTTCATCGCTGGTGAGCACGTGATTGACCAGGGTGTTGTCGCGGTTTTCCAGGCTATTGGCCAGGTTGGTAGCACTGGCGCTGCGGGCTACAGAGGCAATGGCGCGTTGGTTGCGGGTCAGTTCCAGCTCCACCGAGTTGGCGTTATAGGTCAGCTTGGGCGTCAGGAAGTACAGGGAGCTTCGAACATAATCGAAGCGGTCGGTGATACCGCCGTCGGCGGTCAGGATGGTGTAGCGCGTATTGGCGGCATAGCTGTCGGCGCTGGCGGTGACGTACAGCGAGGCCACGTTCAGGTCGGCCTGGCCCTTGACCTCCACCCGGCCGGCCTGGCCGCCGGCGCCGAGGTTGGCGTAGTAGGTGCCGAGCTTGGCAAAGCTCAGGTCGCCATTGACCTTGAGGCGATCGGTGATTTTCTCCGTTCCCAGTACGCCGCCGGCGTTTACCTTTACCGCCCCGACGCTGCCGCTACCGGCCAAGGTGCCATCGCGGTTGACGGTGACGCTGGACTGGGAGAGATCGCCATTCACCGTCAGTTGCCCGCCGTTGACGGTGGTGGTGCCGGTCATGGCACTGCCATCGCCGTTATAGATCCACTCACCAGCGCCCAGTTTCAGCAGGTTGAGCTTTCCGGTCCCCGTACCGTTGGTGAGCACCCCGGCGAAACTGGAGCTACCCCACTTGCCGGTATCCAGCGCCAGGGTGCCATCGCTGTTGCTGTTATTGCTCACCTGGCCCTTGCCTTCGAGCACACCCAGCTGGGCGTGTTGCCCGGCGACGATCAAGCGGGTGTCGGCATCCGCCAGGTTGAACGCCAGATTATTGCCAAGCAGATCAGCACCGGCCAACTCGATATAACTGTGATCATAAAAATTTTGCCGCCCGCCATTTATGGCATTGGCAGCAGTTACTTGCAGATAACTGGCGTCTTTGAAGTTTTGCACACCAGCACTAATTGCCTGGGCGGCGGATGCCAGCAACTTGCTGTTACCGGTAAATAACGTGGTCGTACCTGAATTAAAAGAGTGGGCAATATCGGCGTTCAGGCTGTCATTGCCCATAACGACAACGTCTTTGCCGATAACGCCATCCATGCTGACAGTGTGAGTGGCGGCGCCGGCGTAGGTGGCAATGGCTTGGGCAACCAGGAGGGAGACGATGGTTAATTTGAACTGGCTCATTGATAGTCCTGCAGCGCTGCGCTGATAACTTGAACGGACGAGTTGCAACTTGCTGCACACCTGTTGCAGCAAGTCACTCGGTGAAGGAAGAAAAACAGGGCAGGCAATGTAACGAGTGAAAAAGTGCATTGTCTATGCGAAGGAAACTTCATACAGAAGTTTGAGGCAAACCAATAAAATCGGTATTTATCGGAAACTTTTAAATAGACGAAAACAGCGACTAAATAGCGCAACTTAAAACTTACATAAAAAGAACTTACTTACAGCGAAATGTCGTCGTTACTGGCCGCACCTCGCCATATTCCGTACCATCCGCTCCCCCGATTTGCGTCCTGTAGCCGTTGCCATGAAACCTGCCCGCCTTCGCGCCGACCTGCTTGCCGGCCTCACCACTTCTTTTGCCCTGGTGCCCGAGTGCATTGCCTTTGCCCTGGTAGCCCATCTCAACCCGCTGATGGGCCTGTATGGCGCCTTTATTCTCTGCACGCTGACCGCCCTGTTCGGCGGGCGGCCAGGCATGGTGTCGGGGGCGGCTGGTTCGATGGCGGTGGTGATCGTGGCGCTGGTGGTGCAGCACGGCGTGCAGTACTTGCTGGCCACGGTGCTGCTGGGCGGCCTGATCATGGTGCTGTTTGGCCTGCTGCGCCTGGGCAAGCTGGTGCGCATGGTGCCGCACCCGGTGATGCTGGGCTTTGTAAATGGCCTGGCGATCATCATTGCCCTGGCCCAGCTGGAGCATTTCAAAAGCGGCGAGCAATGGCTCAGTGGAACGCCGTTGGCGATGATGCTCGGCCTGGTGGCCTTGACCATGGCCATCGTCTACCTGCTGCCGCGCCTGACCCGCGCCGTGCCGCCGGCGCTGGTGGCGATCCTGACCGTGGGCCTGGCGGTGTATCTGCTTGATCTGCCGACCCGCACCCTCGGCGATATGGCCCATATCGCCGGCGGCCTGCCGACCTTTGCCCTGCCCGACCTGCCCTGGACCCTCGACACCCTGCGCATCATCGCCCCCTATGCGCTGCTGATGGCCATGGTCGGCCTGCTGGAAACCCTGTTGACCCTGAACCTTACCGATGAAGTCACCGAAAGCCGTGGCTACCCGGACCGCGAGTGTGTGGCCCTGGGCGCGGCGAATATCGTCTCGGGTGCCTTTGGTGGCATGGGCGGCTGCGCGATGATCGGCCAGACCGTGATCAACCTCAGCTCCGGCGGCCGCGGGCGGCTGTCGGGGGTGGTGGCCGGGGTGATGATCCTGCTGTTTGTGCTGTTCTTGTCGCCGCTGATCGAGCGTATTCCGCTGGCGGCGCTGGTGGGGGTGATGTTCGTGGTGTCGCAGCAGACCTTTGCCTGGGCCTCGCTGCGGGTGCTGCACAAGGTGCCGGTGAACGACATGCTGGTGATTGTGGCGGTCACCGTAATCACCGTGTTTACCGACCTGGCCACTGCCGTGTTGCTGGGCATCGTTATTGCGGCGCTGAACTTTGCCTGGCAACACGCCCGCGAGCTGTATGCCGACGCCCATCTGCAGGCCGACGGCAGCAAGCGCTATCACCTGCATGGCACGCTGTTTTTTGCCTCGGTGACGCCGTTTCTCAACCAGTTCAACCCGGCTGAAGACCCCGAGCAGGTGACGCTGGATTGCGCGCACTTGAGCTTTGTCGACTACTCGGCGATTGCCGCGCTGAAAACCCTGCGTGAGCGCTACAGCAAGGCCGGCAAACACCTGCGGGTGGTGCATTTGAGTGAGCGGTGCAAAAAGCTGCTCAAGCGCGCCGGGGAATAGGCGGCTTGGTGCGCGGAGCGCACCCTACGATACCGAGCCGGACCC
>JBCECW010000158.1:3434-5703 GCA_039207785.1 Pseudomonas sp.
TCGTTTACTCAAAGCCCGTAGGGTGCGCTCCGCGCACCGCTGCGTTATTGGCTACCAAACATGGCCGTCCAATAGATACCAGCATCGCTTTTCGGGTCCAGCGCGTAGGCGGCGCCCAGTTCACGGTACTGCGGGTTCATCAGGTTGGCGCAGTGGCCGGGGCTGGCCAGCCAGCCGTCGAGCACCTTGCGCGGGCTATCGTTGCCAGCAGCGATATTCTCGCCAATCGCCTGCCCGGCATAGCCGGCCAGCTCGGCGCGATCCCCCGGGGTGCGGCCATCGCGGTCCTTGTGATCGAAGAAATTGCCATTGGCCATGGCCCGGCTATGGGCCTCGGCGGCACCGGCCAGGGTGTTGTTCCAGGTCAGCGGCGCGGCAGCGGCATAGGCCTGGCTACCGCATTGGCGCGCCTGGCTACGTGCCGTATTGATCATTTCCAGCACCTGCCGGCCCTGGCTTTGCCAGTCGCCCATGCGCGCAGTGAGCATCGGCCGGGCCAGGGTAATGCGCCACAAGTCGCCTTCGCGGCGCACGCCGATATCGACAAACTGCGGGTCGAGAATCACCCGGCAAAAGCTTTCCTGCACGGCTTTCATCGCCGCCGTACTGTCCCTGGCGCCCGACAGGGTAATGGCCTGCACATTGACCATGGGGTAGCCATTCTTGGCCAGGGCGGTCTGCAAGCCGCCAAAACTGTCGGAACGCAGGCGCAGGCGCGGGTCGTCGGCCAGGGGCGGCAACTCCGGCGAGGCCTGGCCTTCGCACGGCTGCACCTGGCCGCGGTAGGCGTTGATCGCTTGCACCAGCTGCGCCTCGTCATCGGCCCACACCGGCGTGGTGGTAAGCACGGACAACGACAACAACGCTACGGGTACAACGGTTGAACGGACGCGCATGTATCTCTCCCTTGAAACAGTCAAACGGCCCGCTTATATGGCGGGCTTATGAGCGCATTTCGCGTTATATGGCTAATCAGAGCACACCGCAGCGGCTAAGGTTCACCTGTCGCGGTTTTGCCGAAGTGTCGACGAAGCTGACGCTATGCGCCACTGGCGGATGATCGACGCCCGCGAACAATCGCCAAAAATCGCCTGCAGCGCTCTGGCATCTGCCTTTGTCGGCCAGTGTGCCGCGGTGGGCCACTCGCTAAAACACCACTGACACACCGAGCCGCTACAGTGAACCCCGTGATTTTTTCGCGGAGTCAGCGGCGCCTTTTCGCTGTCCCAACCCTTCCATCCCAACCGGAGTGCCCCCGATGCTGACCATTGGTTACGCCGCACAGACCGCCCAATCGCCATTGGCGCCCTTCAAGTTCGAACGCCGCGCCCTGCGCCCCAACGATGTCGCCATGGAGATTCTCTATTGCGGCGTCTGCCACTCCGACCTGCACCAGGCCCGCGATGACTGGGGTTTTAGCACCTTCCCCATCGTGCCGGGCCACGAGATCGTCGGCCGCGTCACCGCGGTTGGCAGCGCCGTCAAACGCTACGCGGTCGGCGACGCCGTGGCGGTGGGCTGCATGGTCGACTCCTGCCAGGAGTGCGACCAGTGCCGCAAAGGCGAAGAGCAGCTCTGCCGCCAGGCCAATACCCAGACCTACAACAGCCGCGACCGCATCACCAAGGAGCCCACCTACGGCGGCTACTCCAAGCACCTGGTGGTACGCGAAGAGTTTGTCCTGCGGGTGCCCGCCGCCCTCGACCTGGCCAAGGCCGCGCCGCTGTTGTGCGCCGGCATCACCACCTACTCGCCGCTGCGCACCTGGAATGTCGGCCCCGGCAGCCGCGTGGGTGTGATCGGCCTGGGAGGCCTGGGCCATATGGCGGTGAAACTGGCCGCCGGCATGGGCGCCCAGGTAACCGTGCTAAGCCGCAGCCCTGACAAGCAAGCCGATGCCCTGGAGCTGGGGGCGGACAACCTGCTGGTGTCGTCGGACCAGGCGGCGATGAAAAAAGCCGCATCCAGCTTCGACCTGATCATCGACACCGTGCCGGTGCGCCACGATGTGTCGCCCTATATGCCGCTGCTGGATATCGACGGCACCCTGGTGATCGTTGGCCAGATCGGCCCTATCGACCAGCAACTGACCCTGCCCTATGTACTGGGCCGCCGGCGCCTGGCCGGCTCGCCGATTGGCGGCATTGCCGAAACCCAGGAAATGCTCGATTTCTGCGCGCGGAAAAACATCCTGCCGGACTGCGAGATGATCCGCATGGACGAAATCAATGAGGCCTTCGAGCGCATGGAACGCTCGGATGTGCGTTAT
>JBCECW010000158.1:5713-7630 GCA_039207785.1 Pseudomonas sp.
CCCACCCCCGCCGGGGCTTTACCGCTTCCGCAGCGCCCCCGCCGCCCGGGCCCCCCCCCCGTGGGGGGTTGCGCCGGCCCTCCACCCAACCTACAGGGCGATGTAGGTTGGGTAGAGCGCAGCGAAACCCAACGCGCTAGCCCCCCGCAATACACGGCGAATAAAACAACTCCCCGCGATACGCCCCCGCTGCCGTCTTGCTTGCCACCAACAACCACATCAGCGCCAGCAGCAACACCAACCCTGTGCCCAGCCCGGCAAAGAACCCCAGGTGCAATACCGCCGCCAGCTTCAAGGTGGCCAGGGCATATACGCCCAGCGGAAAGGTAAAAGCCCACCAGCCCAGGTTAAAGGCCATGCCAGTGCGCCAGTAACGCGCGGTAATCAGTAGCGCCAGCGCCATCCACCAGGCGCCCAGGCCCCAGAACAGAATGCCGCTGACCACCCCGATGCCCTGGGCCACCGCACCAATCCCCGCCATCCCCTGGGCGGCAAAAATCGCCGGTGCCTGGTTGCCCAGCACCAGCATGCCCAAGGCGCCAGTGCCAATGGGGCCCAGCGCCAGCCAGCTGGACGCTGCCATGCTCTGGTGCGGCAGCTTATGCAGGGCCATACGCAACAACAGAATCACCAGAATGCTCAGCGCCACCGGCACCGAATAAGCCCACAGCACCAGGCTGGTGATCAGCGTCTGCCATTGCCCGGCGGCATCGGGCAGATGGGGCGCCAGCAAGCCACCGGTCACTGCCGCCACTTCGGCCGCCACCACTGGCAGCAACCATACGGCTGTCATCTGCTCGATACGGTGGTCCTGGCGGGTAAACATCAGAAATGGAATCAGCACCCCGCAGCCCAACGCCATGGCCACGTCCAGCCACCACAGGGTTTCGGCCAGCGGCACCACCGTGCTGCCCCAGCGCGGCAGGCCGAATAGCAATAGGCCGTTGATCACGGTGGCCAGCCCCATGGGAATGGTACCGATAAACATCGACACCGTGGCATGGCCAAACACCTGCCGGGCTTCCTGGAAAAACAGCAGCCAGCGGCAGGTATAGAGCAGGCTAAACAGCACAAACAGCGCCACCGTCAGCAACCACAAGCCTTCGCCCAGGTGCCATAGCCATGGCGCCGCCGGCAGTTGGCCGAGTGCCAGGGCAAAAATACCGGTGCCCATGGTGGCGGCGAACCAGTTGGGCGTGAATTGGCGGACCACCTCCCGCGGGCTGGCCAGCGCGGTCAGCGGGCGGCGGCAAGGGATGGCGGTTGTGCGCATGGCGTGGCTCCAACGTCATTCGAGAGAGCCTTAGGCTACGGCGCAGCCATCTAGCAGACAAACGGGTAATATCGGTTTAACTTACCCATTTTCCTGGTAACCGAGATGAAGCTCAGCCTGCGCCAGCTGCATATTTTCTGCGCCGTTACCGAACACGGCAGCACCACCAGCGCCGCCCAGGCCGTGGCGTTATCGCAATCGGCGGTCAGCGCCGCACTCAATGAGCTGGAAAGCGCGCTGGATACCCGCTTGTTCGACCGCGTGGGCAAGCGCCTGGTGCTCAACGATAACGGCCGCGCCCTGCTGCCCCAGGCCAAACGTATGTTGGAGAACGCCCAGCAGATCGAGGCGGGTTTTGCCGACCCCGATGCCAGCCTGCCCACCCGCCTGCGTATCGGCTGCAGCACCACCATCGGCAACCATGTGCTGCCCCATGTGCTCGGCGAGCTGCAGCACAGCGCGCCGTGGCTGCGGGTGGATATGGACATGGGCAATAGCGCCCTGATTGCCAGCAAGGTGGCCAACTTCGAGATCGACATGGGTCTGATCGAAGGCCCCTGCCATCTGCCCGAAGTCAGCGCCCTGCCCTGGCTGGTGGATGAACTGGTGATTGTCTGCGGCCGCAGCCACCCGCTGGCCAGCAA
>JBCECW010000159.1:0-4333 GCA_039207785.1 Pseudomonas sp.
CCGCCCTCCTCAGCCTGGCTCTTCTGGTTTTCCCCTCCCGCGAAGTAGAAGCAAAAAAGACCACCCTGAATTTGGACCTGAACGCTGCCGAGCAGCTTGAGACCAACCCAAGCGAGCCGCAGCAACCGCGCCTGCCGGGTGAGTCGCAAGCCTCGCCTTTCGCCCAGATTGATGCTCAGAACGCCACCACGCAAAACGCCGAGAAAGCTGCAGAAAAGCCTGCCGAACCGGTGGCTGTAGCACCACCGGTTGACCCGTACACCAAGCTGATCACCGTCGCCAATGGCGACACGCTGTCCACCGTCTTCCAAAAAGCCGGCCTGACGCCTACCCACCTGCATGAAGCCCTGAACAGCAGCGACGACGCCAAGCGCTTCGGCCAGCTGAAAGTCGGTCAGGTACTGGAAGTCAAACTGACCCAGGACGGCGGCCTCCAGCATCTGCAGAGCAAGCTCAGCGACCTGGAAACCATCACCCTGTCGAAAACCGATAAAGGTTTCGACTTCAAGCGTGATGTAACCAAGCCCACCGTCCGTACTGCGTACGCCCACGGCATTATCAACAGCTCCCTGTTTCTCTCGGCCAAGCGCGCCGGCCTGTCCCACAACATGACCATGGACCTGGCCAATGTCTTCGGCTACGACATCGACTTCGCCCAGGACATCCGCGAAGGCGACGAATTCGAAGTCATCTACGAGCAAAAAGTGGTCAACGACAAACAGGTAGGCGACGGCAACATCCTCGCCGCCCGTTTCGTTAACCGTGGCAAGCCGTTTACTGCCGTGCGTTACACCAACAAGCAAGGCTCCACCAGCTACTACACAGCTGACGGCAACAGCATGCGCAAGGCGTTTATCCGCACGCCGGTGGACTTCGCCCGTATCAGCTCGCGCTTCTCGATGGGTCGCTTCCATCCGATTCTGAACAAGATCCGCGCCCACAAAGGCGTGGACTACGCCGCACCGCGTGGCACCCCGATCAAGGCTGCCGGTGATGGCCGCGTGCAACTGGCTGGCCGCCGCGGCGGTTACGGCAATACCATCATCATCCAGCACAACAAGACCTACACCACGCTCTACGGTCATATGCAGGGTTTTGCCAAGGGCATTAAAACCGGCAGCATGGTCAAGCAGGGCCAGGTGATCGGCTATATCGGCACCACCGGCCTGTCCACCGGCCCGCATTTGCACTATGAGTTCCAGGTCAATGGCGTACACGTTGACCCGCTGAGCCAAAAGCTGGCGATGGCCGACCCGATTTCCGGACCGGACAAAACCCGTTTTATGCAGATGAGCAAGCCGCTGATGGCGCAGATGGACCAGGAAAAGGCCACCATGCTGGCCTTGAACAAGCGCTAAGCCGATGCCGCGCTATATAGGGGTGATGTCCGGCACCAGCCTCGACGGACTGGACATCGCCCTGATTGAGCAGGACCAGCACACCACCCTGCTCGCTACTCACTACCTGCCAATGCCTGACGGCCTGCGTGCCGAGCTGCTGTCCTTGTGCAGCCCGGGCCCGGACGAACTGGCCAGAAGCGCCATCGCCGAACACCACTGGGCCCAGCTCGCAGCCCAGGGCGTACAGGCCCTTCTCCTCGAACAGAACCTCAATCCGCAAGACATCCGCGCCATTGGCAGCCACGGCCAAACCGTGCGCCACGAGCCGGCGCGCGGCTTTACCGTACAGATCGGCAATCCGGCCCTGCTCACCGAGCTGACCGGCATCACCGTCGTCGCCGACTTCCGCCGCCGCGACGTAGCCGCCGGCGGCCAAGGCGCACCCTTGGTGCCGGCATTTCACGATGCGCTGTTCAGCGACGGCAAAAGCCGGCAAGCCATTCTCAACGTCGGCGGCTTCAGCAATCTCAGCCTGCTCGATCCCGAGCAAGCGGTGCATGGGTTTGATTCAGGCCCGGGCAATGTCCTGCTGGACGCCTGGATTAATCGCCACCAGGGTGCGAGCTACGACCGCAATGGTGACTGGGCCGCCAGCGGCCAGGTTTCGCCGGCGTTACTCTCAGCCCTGCTGAGCGATCCGTTCTTCACCACCCTGGGCCCGAAAAGCACCGGCCGCGAGCTGTTCAATTTGCCGTGGCTGGATCAGCACCTGAGCCAGCTACCGGCGATAGCGCCTGCCGATGTGCAGGCTACGTTGCTGGAAATGACCGCACAGAGCATCGTCAGCGCCCTGAAAAATGCGCAGCAAGGCACCCAGCAATTACTCGTCTGTGGCGGCGGCGCCCATAATCTCACCTTGATGAAACGCCTGGGCCAGTTGCTGCCTGGCTGCGCTGTCAGCAGTACTGGCGAGCATGGCGTGCCGGCGGACTGGGTCGAGGCCATGGCGTTTGCCTGGCTGGCCCACTGCTGCCTGGAAGGCATTCCCAGCAATCGCCCCAGCGTAACCGGCGCCAAAGGTCTGCGCGTACTTGGCGCCATCTACCCCGCTTGAACCCCAGAAACGAAAACGCCGCGCATAAGCGCGGCGTTGTCAGAAGCGGCAGCGATCAGATCGAGAACGAGGAACCGCAACCACAGGTGGTGGTGGCATTCGGGTTCTTGATTACAAAGCGCGAGCCTTCCAGGCCTTCCTGGTAATCCACTTCGGCGCCGGCCAGGTACTGGAAGCTCATCGGGTCAACCACCAGGCTTACGCCTTCGCGCTCGACAATGGTGTCGTCATCGGCCACTTCTTCATCGAAGGTAAAGCCGTACTGGAAGCCCGAACAGCCGCCACCGGTAACGAATACACGCAATTTCAGACGTGGATTGCCTTCCTCATCGACCAGGTTTTTGACCTTGTTCGCCGCGCCATGCGTGAATTGCAGGGCTGTGGGGGTGAAGGATTCGACGCTCATGCTGTCTTTCTCCCGGCCAGTGGCCGACGTATTACAGGGGGACGGCGGCATTATCCGCTTCCCCTACCAAAATGGTCAACTATTGATCAGTGCACGCAAGCGGCGTACCGATCAATAGCCATTACTTACGGCAGCAATGCCGCGTGGGACAGCCCCAGGCGCTCATCCAGGCCGAACAGGATATTCATGTTCTGCACCGCCTGGCCGGACGCGCCCTTGACCAGGTTGTCGATCACCGACAACACCACCACCAGGTCGCCCCCTTGCGGGCGGTGCACGGCGATACGGCACACGTTGGCGCCACGCACGCTGCGCGTTTCCGGGTGGCTGCCAGCCGGCATCACATCCACAAACGGCTCATTGGCATAACGTTTTTCAAACAACTCCTGCAGGTTCACCGACTTATCCACCACGGTGGCGTACAGCGTGGAGTGGATGCCGCGGATCATCGGGGTAAGGTGCGGCACAAAGGTCAGGCCCACATCGCCACCGGCGGCGCGGCGCAGCCCCTGGCTGATTTCCGGCAGGTGACGGTGACCTTTCACCGAGTAGGCCATCATGCTTTCGCCGGCTTCACAGAACAGCGAGCCCACTTTCGCGCCACGACCCGCGCCGCTCACCCCCGACTTGCAGTCGGCGATCAAACGGCTGGTGTCGGCCAGGCCCGCTTCCAGCAATGGCAGAAAGCCCAGCTGGGTGGCGGTTGGGTAGCAACCCGGCACGGCAATCAGACGGGCTTTTTTGATTTGCTCACGGTTCACTTCCGGCAGGCCATACACGGCTTCGCCCAGCAGCTCCGGCGCACCGTGCGGCTGGCCGTACCACTTGGCCCATTCCTCGGCGTCTTGCAGACGGAAGTCGGCAGAGAGGTCGATCACCTTGGTGCCAGCGGCCAGCAGCTCGCCAGCCAGTGCATGGGCAACGCCGTGGGGCGTGGCAAAGAACACCACATCGCAGGCGCCCAGGGTGGCGGTGTCCGGCACGGTGAAGGACAGGTTGTCGTAATGGCCGCGCAGGTTCGGGTACATCTCGTCAACGCGAGTACCAGCTTCGGAGCGCGAGGTGATCACCACCACCTCAGCTTGCGGGTGTTGCGCCAACAGACGCAACAACTCGACCCCGGTGTAGCCTGTGCCGCCGACGATACCGACCTTGACCATTACCAACCCCCTATCAAAAGAAGAACACCAACTGCACGAAAGCGCAGCGAGCAAGCGCAGGCGCGTTTCCACAATCGGGGAAAGGTGCCGATGATACGGGCGCATCCGCCACGGGCCAACCGCCTTGGTGACGAATAGCCGCTCTAACCTGTTTAATACGGCCACTTCGGGGGCATTTAAACCCCCTCCGTCCTTTTGTTTGGAACCCGCTGATGCTCTACCTCTGGGTCAAGGCCTTTCATATCATCGCCATGGTGTGCTGGTTCGCCGGGCTGTTCTACCTGCCGCGCCTGTTCGTCTATCACGCCATGAG
>JBCECW010000159.1:4343-7625 GCA_039207785.1 Pseudomonas sp.
AAGGAACGCTTCTGCGTCATGGAGCGCAAGCTCTACCGCGGCATCATGACCCCCTCGATGCTCGCCACCGTCGGCCTGGGCATCTGGCTGCTCAGCCTCAACCCCAGCCTGCTCAGCCAAGGCTGGATGCACGCCAAGCTCACCCTGGTCTTGCTCCTGATTGGTTACCACCATATGTGCGGCGCCATGCGTAAGCGCTTCGCCGCCGGTGAGCAACGCCATAGCCATGTGTTTTACCGTTGGTTTAATGAAGCGCCGGTACTGGCGTTGCTGTTTATCGTGATCCTGGTGGTGGTGCGTCCTTTCTAAAACTAGCGCTGCCGCTGCAGCATCAATCTGTCTGGAGAGTCCTTATGTCTTTGCCTGCCCTGCTTGAACAACGCCTGCGTTTACCAGTAGTTGCTGCACCGATGTTCCTGGTTTCCAATCCACAGTTGGTGTTGGCGTGCTGCAACAGCGGCATCGTTGGCAGCTTCCCAGCCCTCAACCAACGTGAAAGCAGCGGTTTCAAGGCCTGGCTGGACGAGATCAACGCCGGCCTCAGCGCCGACGCGGCGCCCTACGCCGTCAACCTGATCGTGCATAACACCAACCCGCGCCTGCAGGCTGACCTGGCCATCTGCGTCGAGCAGCGCGTGCCCATCGTCATCACCAGCCTCGGCGCCGTTAAAGAAGTAGTCGATGCCGTGCACAGCTACGGTGGCCTGGTATTCCACGACGTCACCACCCGCCGCCACGCCGAGAAAGCCGCCGAAGCGGGCGTCGACGGCTTGATCGCGGTGGCCGCTGGCGCCGGTGGCCATGCCGGCACCTGGAGCCCGTTTGCCCTGGTTGCGGAAATCCGCCAGTTCTTCGACAAGACCCTGCTGCTGGCCGGCTGCCTTAACCACGGCCATGAAATCCTCGCCGCTCAAATGCTAGGCGCCGACCTCGCGTACCTGGGCACGCGCATGATCGCGGTGAAGGAAAACGATGCGCCGCAAGCCTATAAAGACATGATCCTCGGCGCCCAGGCCGCCGATATCGTGCATACCCCGGCGGTGTCCGGCGTACCCGCCAGCTTTATGCGCCAGAGCCTGGAACAGGGCGGCTTCGATATGGCCAAGCTGCAAGACAAGGGCGCGGTTAACTACGGCGAAAAACTCAAACCCATCAATGACGAAGCCAAGGCCTGGAAAACCGTGTGGTCGGCGGGCCAGGGCGTGGGCGATATCAACGACCTGCCGAGCGTGGCCGCACTGGTCAAACGCCTGGACGACGAATACCGCGCCGCCCAGCAACGCACCGTACAACTGGGCCAGCGCTGGCCGCGATGAACCGCCGTCGCCTGCTGGGCCTGGGCGCACTGGGGCTGTTAGGCATCTGGGGGCTGCGACCAAGCGACAACGGCCGCCCCTACGACAGCTATTTTTCAGCCCTTAACCAACTGCTGAAACAGCAGGGCAATGGCGTGCCGCAGTTGGTGGTGGATATGCAGCGCCTGGACGCCAATGCCGAGCTGCTGGCCCAGCGGCTCGGTAAACTGCCGCTGCGCCTGGTGGCCAAATCGCTGGCCAGCGATGGCCTGCTCGATTACCTGGCGAAAAAGCTCGGCACCCGGCGGTTTATGGTGTTCCACCAGCCGCAGTTGAACCAGTTGGCGCGGCTGCTGGAAGACGCCGACCTGCTGCTGGGCAAACCGCTGCCGGTCAGCGCTGCGCTGGCCTTCTACCAGCAGCTCGGCACCAGCACGTTCGACCCACGCCGCCAGGTGACCTGGCTGATCGACACCCCGCAACGCCTGCAGCAATACGCCGAGCTGGCCAGCGCCTTGAAGCAGCCATTGCAGATTGCGCTGGAAATTGACGTGGGCCTGGCCCGCGGTGGTTTCAGTGACCCGCAAGCGTTGGGGCAAGCCTTGCACGACCTGCGCGCCAGCCAGGCGCCGCTGACCCTGCGCGGCCTGATGGGTTACGACGCCCATGTGGCCCATTCACCGCCGTGGATCGGCCGCGATCGCGCGTTCGCCGACAGCAATACGCGCTACCGCGCCTTTGTCACCACCGCGCAAACCTTCACCGATCTCTGGCCAGACCAGCCGCTGCTTAACGGCGCCGGCAGCCTGACCTACGCCTTGCATGCCCGTGGCGATACGCCGCTGAACGAGGTTGCCGTCGGCTCGGCGCTGCTCAAGCCGAGCGAGTTCGACAGCGACCTGCTCGGCGAGCACCTGCCGGCGCTGTGGATTGCCACGCCGGTGCTGAAAGTTGCCAACGGCGAGCTGCCTTATCTGAAAAGCCTGCAGACCGCGCTGCAAGCCTGGGACCGCAATCGTCAACAGGCGTATTACCTGTACGGCGGCCGCTGGCAGGCCGATCCGGTGGCACCCGCCGGCTTGAGCTTCGACAACCTGTATGGGCGCAGCGCTAACCAAGAGGTAAACGGTTCGCGCGCCACGGCGCTGGCGGTGGACGACTGGGTTTTTCTGCGTCCGCAACTGAGCGAAGGCCTGCTGGATGACTTCGCCGAACTGAGCCTGGTGCGCAACAATCGACTGGTCGGTCGCTGGTTGCCGCAAAACATGGGCTGAAGCGTGACAGCCGTCACGTTCAAGCTTGTCTGAACCGCGCCGGGGCCATTACGCTGTGGCCACTTCATCTCTATCGCTGACAGGGACGTACGCATGACGGATTCTCGCTTCAAAATCGTATTCACCGGTGAGTTGATGCCCGCTGCGGCGTTGGACACCGTCAAGGACAATCTGGCGCGCCTGTTCAAGAGCGACCGCGACAAGATTGATGCACTGTTCACTGGCAACCCGGTAGCGCTCAAGCGCGACCTCAGTGACGCCGAAGCCGACAAGTATGTGGGCGCGCTGCAGAACGCCGGAGCCAAGGTCTACAAGGAGCAGGACCTGGCTGCCAACCTTAGCCTGGTGGAAACCGACGACCATCGCACCACGCCAGTCGAACCGGCCGAAGCGGCGCAAGACCCCGCGCGCATGACCTGCCCCAAGTGCGGCCATGAGCAAGCCCGAGGCATCGAGTGCAGCGCCTGCGGCATCATCATCGAAAAATTCCTCGCTCGGCAGGCGCAACTGGCCGAAGCCGCTGCCGCAGAACCGGCGCCAGCACCCGTTGCCGCTGCATCCGTTGCAGCCCCTAGCGCCGCCGCTTCGCCCTACGCCACACCCCAGGCACAAGTCGGCGATGCCATGCCGGAATACGGCGAGCTCAACTACTTCACCGTTGAAGGCCGTATCGGGCGCGTGCGTTACCTGGGCTGGAGCATGGCCATGACCTT
>JBCECW010000160.1:0-7620 GCA_039207785.1 Pseudomonas sp.
GCCTTGTGCAGGCGCTCGCCCACTTCGCTGACTTTTTCTTCATAGAGGTTGATGCGCGCGGCCGAGGCTTGCTGGGTTTCCTGCCACTGCGCCTGTTCGAAGCGGGCACGGGCGCCATCGGTAATCTGCTTGAAATGCTCGCGATAGTCATCGAAGCCGTCGAGGATCAACCGGGCGATATCGGCGGCGGGCCATTGCTGGGGCATAGGAAATTCTCGGCAGTTGGTTTTAGGCGCAAAGAACGCCGAGCTTAGCCAGATGACGCGACAAGAGAAAGCCGTGAAACGACAAAGCCAGGCGAGCGGCGCCCGCTGATTTGCAAATTAATACGCGACAAATGCTAACCATTCTCGATAACATCGCCGCCGCCCTATTCTGCCGTCTCCTTGAAAAGGACGTTCATGTCGCGCCCCAAACCCGATCCCAGCGAAGCGCAAACCTATCGCGGCTTCTATGCGGACATTCTGCATTACCTGCGCAAACGCACAGATAACGCCAGTGATGCGGCGGACATGACCCAGGACGTGTTTACCCAATGGCTGGGTTACCGCGACCAGGCCAGTGTGGAGCAACCCCGCGCCTTTCTGTTCCAGATGGCGCGCAACCTGCTGCGTGACCACTGGCGCCGGCAGAAGGTACGCCAAGGCGTATTTACCGAAACGCTGGGCGAACCCGGCGACCTCGAGGTGCATGTGAACGCTGCCCAGAGCAACGAGCCGCTGGCCCGGGCCCAACAGCAACAACACCTGGAACACTTGAGCCATGTGCTGGCCGAACTCTCGCCGCGCCGCCGCGAAGCCCTTATGCTGCACCGCTTTGACGGCCTGAGTCAGGCCGAGATCGCCGCGCGCATGGGCATTTCGGTAAGCATGGTGGAAAAACATATCGCCTTTGCCCTGCTGCACTGCAAGCGCCGGCTGCAACACGATCACGGCAAGGAGCCGTCGCAATGAACGCGCCTGTAGAAACCGACCTCACCGACGACAACAGCGTCGATGCCCAGGCCGCCCTGTGGTTTAGCCGCAACCGTGGCGCCAATGCCGATCCGCAGGCCTTTGCCCAGTGGCTGGCCGAGCCTGCGCATGCCCAGGCCTATGCCGAATTCGAAGCGCTGTGGGGTGAGCTGGGGGCGTTGCAACCCGCCGCCCGCGTCGCGCCGGTTACGGTCCTGCAGCCGCGCCGCCGGCGTGCGTGGCGTCCTGCCTTGGCGGTAGCTGCTGCCGTGCTCTGTGCCTTCCTGGCCATGAACCTTGGCGCCCCGCAAACCCTGTACAAACAGCAAGTGGCGGCGCAAAGCCAAGGCAGCCGCGAACTGGCGCTGCCCGATGGCAGCACGCTGTTCGTTAACGCCAATACCCGTTTAAGCATCGACTTCACCGCTCACCGCCGCGATATCCATTTGCTCCAGGGCCAGCTGTATATCGAAGTGGCGCCCGATAAAGAGCGGCCCCTGTGGGTGCATTCCGGTGATGCCCAGGTACGCGTGGTGGGCACCGGCTTTGATGTACGCCGTGGCCAACGCCAGTTGGTGGTGACGGTTGCCCATGGCCAGGTGGCGGTGATGCCCACGCCGCAAAGCGAACCGACGATGCTCACCGCCGAGCAACGTGCCAGCTACGACTACCGCAGCGGCCAGGTGCAGCAAACGGTGGTCGACAGCAGCCAGGTCGCCGATTGGCGCAGCGGGCATCTGTCGTTCCGCAACCGCGACCTGGCCAGCCTGGTGGATGAATTGGCGTTGTACCGCAACCAGCCGGTGCAACTCAGCGATCCGGCACTGGCCAGCTACAAGGTCTCGGGCAGCCTGGACGTCAATGACCCCGACGCCCTGCTACGCGCCCTGCCGGCCTTGCTGCCCGTTAGAACCGTGATTCTTGGCGACGGACGCGCCCGGATTCAGCCACGCAAAAAATAAATGCGAATATTTGTTATTCGTATATGAGGGTTTTTCCAGGTGCCGCGTCTTCCTCCTGTCTGCATCGTCCGCGCAGACCTTTTTATGGCCGTGATGGCCACAATGGGGGAATAAATGTTTCGCGTGCACCATTACCTGCAAAGCCGCTACGCCCGCCCTTCACTGGCCGCCCTGTGTGTAGCGTTCAGCCTGCAAGCCCAGGCCCAGACCTTTAGCCTGAACCTGCCCGCGCAATCGCTGGCCACCTCCCTGAGCCAGGTGGCCCAGCAAACCCAGGTGCAGTTGCTGTTCGATGAAACCCTGCTGCGTAACGTGCAGGCACCCGCGTTGAGCGGCCAGTTCGAGCCCGACGACGCCATCCGCCAGTTGCTGCAAGGCAGCGCCTTTACCCTGGTAAAAGTCGACAACACCTATGTGGTGCGCGCCAGTGAAGTACCGGCCAACGAAGCCGGCATGACCCTCGGCGCGCTGAGTATCGTCGGTGACGGTGCCCAGGTGGACTCCAATAGCGTTGGCCGTTCCACCTTGAGCCAGGTGGATATCGACCGCCGCCAGCCGAACAATATCGGCAGCCTGCTTAACACCCTGCCCGGCGTCACGGCTGGCGGTTCGCCCAAACCCGGCGGCCAGACCATCAATATCTGGGGTATGGGCGATGCCGAAGACGTACCGCTGACCCTCAACGGCGCGCCCAAATCCGGCTTCGAGCGCTACCAGCAAGGCACCATCTTTATCGAGCCCGAGCTGATCAAAAGCATCGAAGTGGAAAAAGGCCCGCACTCGCCCTTTACCGGCAACGGTGGCTTTGGCGGTACGGTGAATATGACAACCAAGGACGCCCCCGACCTGCTGGAACAAGGCCGCGACACCGGCGCCATGCTCAAGTACGGTTACAGCAGCAACGACCACCAGCAGATTTACACCGGCGCCACCTATGGCCGCACCGACAACGGCATCGCCGACGCCCTAGTGTACTACACCAAGCGCGATGGCGGCGACCTCAAGCTGGCCGACCAGCGCCCCGACCCGGACAACCGCTACCCGATCAACCCCAAGCGTTTGCCCAACACCGCCCAGGACCTGGACGCCGAGCTGTTCAAGCTCAACCTGCACCCCACCGACGAACACAGCCTGGGGCTGTCGTACACGCGTTCCAACAGCGAACGGATGACGCCGTTTTCGTCCAATAGCTACCCCACGCCGCCAACTGCCGCCAGCATCAAGCAATACGGCTATGAAGGCGCCTTGCGCCGCCTGCTGGCCGACCGCACCACGGTGGACACCACCTGGTCGGCCAAGTACGAATACCAGCCGCTGGATAACCCGCTGGTGGATATGTCGCTGAGCTACTCGCACTCGAAAACCGACCAGACCGATGAGCGCGGCCCCAAGGCGTTCTACCAGCCGGCCACTGGCGGGCAGAAGATGGACACCTCCTACCGCGACGATGTGCTGGAACTGCGCAACACCAGCCTGTTCGACACCGGCCCGTTTGCCCACGCCCTGACCGTGGGCAGCCAGCTGCGCAAGCACAAGCGCGACACCCTGATGTATATGCCCGGCACCACCTACAACAAGCCGCAGTACAACTATGGCCACTACCAGCCCGGCTTTATGCCGCGCGGCAAGGTCGACAGCCAGGGCTACTACATCAAGGACGCCATGACCATCGGCGACCTGACCATCACCCCGTCGCTGCGCTTTGACGAAGTGCGCAACGACGGCAAGAAAAACATGGCGCAGCTGTACAACGTCCCCGGCGTGCACGACTACAGCAGCCAGACCTACAGCGGCTGGTCGCCGCGCCTGTCGCTGTACTGGGCGCCGCTGCGCCAGCTGGCGTTCTTCGCCGACTACAGCAAGACCTGGCGTGCGCCGGTGATCGACGAGCAATACGAAGTACAAAGCGCCGCCAGCACCCGGAACCGCACCAGCCGCGACCTGGACCCCGAGCGCATCACCGCCCTGCGTGCCGGTACGGTGATGTCCTTCGACATTGCCCGTCACGACAACCTGCAGGTGCGCACCACGGTGTTCCGCAACGAGATCAAGGACGAAATCTTCAAGAACCTCGGCATCGACTGTGAAAACCAGGCCAACACCGGCGGCACCATCAGCAACAGCTGCCCGGCCGGCAACCGGCCGATCTACCGCAATATCAATGGCTCGGTGATCAAGGGTTTCGAAGTGGAAAGCTTCTATGACTCCAAGTGGGTGTTTGGCTCGCTGTCCTATTCGTGGATGACCGGCAAGCACGACGGCGCCTACTTGAACCCCTGGGGCCCGGATGTGTGGGCACGGGATATTCCCTCGCCAAAATGGGAAGGCACCATCGGCGCCAAGATCGTGCCCATCGATATGCAAGTAGGTTGGCAAGCCGAGTACGTGCGCAAGACCGACCGCGTACCCAGCGATGACTGGGCCAGCGACTACCCCTACGACGAAGCGGAAAACGACAGCTACGCCGTATTCGGTTTCTTCGCCAGCTGGAAACCGCAGCAACGCGGCTTGAAGGGCACCGAAGTCAACCTGACCGTCGACAACGTGTTCAACAAGGACTACATCCCGCAACTGAGCGGCGATGGCGTGCGCAGCCAGGGCCGCAACGCCAAGGTCAGCATCACCCGCTTCTTCTAAAGCGCCCCATCCAACCCGCGCTGGGCAAGAAATGCAGCCAGAAAATCAATAAAGGCCTGCACCTTGCCCGTGGCGCGGCGATGGCTCGGATACACCGCCAGAATGTGCGGGCCAAAGGCATCCGGGTCGATCTCATAGTCCGTCATCACTCGCACCAGACGGCCATCGGCCAGGTAGGGGCCGACGCTCCATTCCGGCGTATGCAACAACCCCGTTCCCGCCACTGCGCCTGCCAGCAGCAGGTCGTAGTTATCGCTGCGCAGCCGCGCGCTACGTGGATGAGCCAGGGTCAGGCGCTGCCCGTCGCGCTCCACATACCACAGGTGTTTATCCAATGCCGAATGCTGGTACACCAACCACTGGTGGGTATCGACATTAAAGGGTGTCAGCGGCTCGCTCTGGCGCGCCAGGTACGCCGGGCTGGCACAGATAAAAATCCGGTTGCGCCCCACCCGCCGGGCAATCAGGCCGGGCAGATCGCTGGGGCCTTCGCGCAGGGCCAGGTCGTAGCCGCTTTCCACCAGGTCGACAAAGGCATCGCACAGGTCGATATGCAGGGTCAGTTGCGGGTACTGACTCAAAAAACCGGCGCATACCTCATCGAGAAAGGCGCGGCCAAAGGCCAGCGGCGCGGTAATCCGCAAATTGCCATGCAGGCCGTGCTGCAACTGGCCGATCTCTTCGCCCACTTCATGCAAGCGCAGCAACACTTGGCGCGCCGTGTCCAGGTACAGCCGCCCGGCTTCGGTAAGCACCGTACGCCGCGTGCTGCGCTCGAACAGGCGGCTGCCCAGCTCGGCCTCCAGATGGCCGACTGCCTTGGTCAAGGCCGAGGGCGTCTTACCCAATTGTTCGGCGGCACGGCTAAAACTGCCGTGTTCGGCAGTGGCGACAAACATGCCCAGGGCGCTGAGTTTATCCATGGAGTTTTTCCAATCAGGCAAAAGAGTTTTGCGAAGCCTGGGCGTTCTGCCGCTTCACCGTAGCCGCTAGTCTCGCCACCAGACCAATAAATACAAGGGGTTTTCCATGAAAAGGTTCATTCCGAACCTGTTGGCGCTGGCGGTGGCTTTTTCCTCGATGGAATCTATGGCCGCTGCCGATCTGGTGTTAATCAACGGCAAGGTGTTTACCGCTGAAAGCAGCCAACCCAAGGCCCAGGCCCTCGCGGTGGAAAACGGCAAAGTGCTGCAGGTGGGCAGCGACGCCGAGATCAAAGCCCTGGCCGATGCCAACACCCAGGTCATCGACCTCGGCGGCAAAGCGCTGCTGCCCGGCATGATCGACGCCCACTCCCACGCCGTCTTCGCCGGCCTGGAAATGGCCTCGGCGAATATGGCCGATGAAGTGGTGCCGCTGGCCGACCTGGAAAAACGCCTGCAAGGCTGGCGCGCCGATGGCAGCGCCGGGCATGGCGAGGTGCTGACCGTAGCGGGCATGAACTCGGCCTACTGGGCCCAGGCCGAAGACTTTGGCAAACGCTTTAACGCCGGTGAATGGGCCAACACCCCCATCGCCTTTATGGGCAGCGACCACCACACCGGCTGGGTCAATAACGCCATGCTGAAACGCGCCGGCATCGACGCCGCGCTGATCAAAGGCTTGCCCGCCGCCGAGGCCGACACCGTCGGCAAACTGAAAAACGGCGAGCCCAATGGCTTTCTCGTCGACGCCGGTTGGGACCGCGCCGCCAAGGCCCTGCCGCCCCCCAGCGATGCCGTGCTGCTGAAAGCCGGCGAAACCGCGGTGAAATACAACAACAGCCTGGGCATTACCGCCTGGATGGACCCCGCCGCCAACGCCGCCCCCGGCGAAGCAGTATTTGCCATGCACCCGACGGAGAAATCCGTCGGCATTATTCCGGTGTACAAAGCCCTGTCGGAGAAAGGCGAACTCACCGCCCACGTCGCCGCGCTGCTGGTGGCCAATGGCAAAAGCCGGCCGAGCGACCTGGATGTACTGGCCAAGGTCCGCGATCAATTCCAGGGCATCCCCAACCTGAGCCTGCCCGGTATCAAGATTTTCGCCGACGGCGTGGTCGAGTACCCGGCGCAAAGCGCGGCGCTGATCGACCCCTACACCAACTCGCAAAAACGCGGCGAACTGCTGATCGACCCCAAGCACTTCGGTGAACTGGTCAGCGCCATCGACGCCCGTGGCTGGCTGGTGCATATCCATGCCATCGGTGACCGCGCGGTGCGTGAATCCCTCAATGGCATCGAGCAGGCGCGCAAAGACCGCAACAGCGGTATCACCCACTCCATCACCCACTTGCAGTTGGTCAACCCGAAAGAGTTCGCCCGCTTCAAACCGCTGAACGTGATTGCTGCCATGCAGCTGCTGTGGGCCAGTGGTGACGAATACACCATTGATATGGTCAAGCCTTACGTCAGCGCCTTTGCCTACCGCTACCAATACCCCGCGCACTCGTTGCTCAAGCAAGGCGCGACCATTGCCGGCGCCAGCGACTGGCCGGTGTCCAGCCCCAACCCCTGGCTGGCGATTGCCCAGGCCATCAGCCGCGACGGCCCCAAAGGCGTGCTGAACGCCGATGAGCGTATCGACCGCGACACCATGTTCTACGCCTACACCATCAACGCCGCGCGCACCATCGGCCTGGAAAAACAGATCGGCTCGTTGAAAGCCGGCAAGGCGGCGGACTTTGTGATTCTCGACCGCGATGTATTTACCGTCGACGCCAAGACACTCGGCGAAACCCAGGTGCTGGCCACCTACTTCGGCGGCAAACAGGTGTACGCCCCCGACGCGCCGTAACCGCGCTCGACTCACCATTCTGGATTCCCGCGTGCGCGGGAATGACGGAGATGGTTTTGAGTTCACCGTCATCCCCGCGCAGGCGGGGATCCAGTAGCGGTACTTCCGAATAAAAAAGAGCAACCCCCGCTTCGCCTCAGACCTGTTGCATCCAGGCCTGCGGCGAAGCTTTACCCCGCAACTGCCCATAAAAAACACAACATTGGGATAACACCATGAAGCACTCCACCCGCGTTTTGCTCGCAGGCCTCGCCCTGTTGCCCTTGACCAGCCAGGCCGCCATTCCCCTGAAT